>DITJ01000066.1 GCA_002422795.1 Alphaproteobacteria bacterium UBA6187
AAATTATAGCTTCAACCTCAGAAATACGGCTGAAATCTGTAGTTGGCACAAAGCCGTTTTCTTGCATCAGCGCAATATCAGCAGAGTCAATATGCTTAATATAACTCTCATTTCTAAGGAGTTTATTGACCTTAACATCATCAATTTCAAAACCTATAACATTATAACCTACTTCGGCATAACGGCGTGCAAGTGGAAGGCCAACATAGCCAAGTCCAACGATGCCTATTTTAGCTTTTTTGGTAGTTAATTTCTTTATAGTTTCTGTCATAATATTCTTTTCATTAAATAAATTGCCTTCCTTATAAAGATTTTATATGTTCACTGCAATAAAAACCATAGGAGTTATTTAATGCAATTTATTGATTTGCAGCATCAGTATAAAATCATTGAGCAGAATATCACTTCTCGCCTTAAGGATATAATGGAAAACACCCGTTTTATTATGGGCGTAGAAGTTCAGGAAATTGAAGAAAAACTGTCAGCATACACACAAACAAAATATGGGATTGCCTGTGCTAGCGGCACTGATGGGTTGCAAATTGCATTAATGGCTTTAGGTCTGGAAGCTGGTGACGAAGTAATCACGACCCCCTTTACATTTTTTGCAACTGGTGAAGTTCTTGCATTGCTGCAATTAAAACCGGTTTTTGTCGATATAGAACAAGATAGTTACAACATAAACCCCGCCTTAATAGAAGCAAAAATTACAAAAAGAACCAAGGCAATTATGCCTGTAAGTCTTTATGGGCAATGCGCAAATATGGATGCGATAAATGCCACTGCTGCAAAATATGGCATTCCTGTTATTGAGGATGCGGCGCAAAGTTTTGGCGCTGAATATAAAGGCAAAAAATCCTGTGGTGTTAGCACAATTGGTGTTACCAGCTTCTTCCCATCAAAGCCGCTTGGCTGCTATGGTGATGGCGGCATGATATTTACAGATGATGAAAAACTAGCAACTGATATGAAAATTATTCGCAATCATGGTCAGGAAAGGCGTTATTACCATACAAAAATAGGTATAAACTCCCGCCTTGATACCATGCAGGCAGCAATATTATTAGCAAAAATGGAAATATTCCCGGATGAAGTGCAAAAGCGCGGGGAAATTGGGGCGCGTTACACAGAAAGGCTAAAGAACATTGTAAAAACCCCGGTTGTGCAGGAAAATCAAACCCATGTATATGCCCAATATACTATAGAAATTGAATCAGGCCGGGATGAATTTTGCAAAAAAATGCAAGATAAAGGCGTGCCAACGGCTGTGCATTACCCCGTGCCCTTGCACTTCCAGCCTGTATTTAAAGATTTAGGTTTTAAAGCGGGAGATTTCCCTATTGCAGAAGCGGTATCAGGCAAAGTAGTAAGCCTCCCTATGCACCCATATTTAAATAAAGAAATACAAGACGAAGTAATTGAAAAAGTTAAGGAATGTTTATGAGTAAGTTTATCAAACCAGTTACAGGCAGAAAAATCCGTCTTGGTTTTGTCGGCTGCGGACGCATTTCACAAAAGCATTTTGAAGCATTAGAGCAGCATAAGGATAATATTGAAGTTGTGGCTGTGTGCGATGAAGTTGAAGCCCGCGCTACCCAAGCCGCTACGCGCATGGGCGCTAAAGCATATTTTAGCCTGGATAGCATGCTTGAAGATAAAACACTGGATGTTGTAACAATTGCAACGCCAAATGGCCTGCATCCGCAGCATGTTATGCAGGTGGCTAATAGCGGTGTGCATGTTATTACCGAAAAGCCAATGTCTATAAAATTGGCAGATGGCATGAAAATGAACCAGCATTGTATTGATAAAAATGTGCAGCTATTTGTTATTCACCAGAACCGGTTTAATGATACGGTACTTGCACTGCATAATGCAGTCACTGAGGGGCGGTTTGGCAAGATTTACATGATTACTTCTAATGTGTTCTGGACACGTCCACAAGATTATTATGATAAAGATGGCACATGGCATGGTACAAAAGATATGGATGGTGGGGCATATTTAACCCAGGCCAGCCATTATGTTGACCTTATGCAATGGATTGCTGGCAGCAAACCAAAATCAGTTTATGCGAACCTTAAAACCCTTGCCCGTAAAATCGAAACTGAAGATAGCGGTGTTGCCAGCTTTGAATGGGAAAATGGTATAATCGGCGCTATGAATGTTACAATGCTTACCTATCCACGCAACCTTGAAGGTTCTGTGACGGTGCTTGGAGAAAAAGGTACAGCGCGTGTTGGTGGTGTGGCGATGAATGTAATTGAACATTGGGAATTTGCTGATATACGCCCTGAAGATGAGGCTATTTTAAAAGCTAATTATGATACGACTTCTGTTTATGGATTCGGCCATGTGCGCTATTATGAAAATGTGATTAATGTATTCCGTGGTAAAGCAAAGCCATTAATTGATGGGATTGAGGGGCTAAAATCATTAAAAATACTTACTGCTATTTATGATTCTAGTGAGGCCGGAAGACCGGTGGTTTTTGGGGAAGGGATTAATTTCTGAAATTAATGCTTGCTGGGTAATTTAATAAAATTATAGTTAAGGTGTAACTTGAAAATAATATAATCCCCCTCACCCTAACCCTCTCCCTCAAGGGAGAGGGAATACACGAGTGCCTTGCCTTAAACCTATAGGGTGCGCACGGTATCTGTATATCCCCTCTCCCTTGAGGGAGAGGGTTAGGGTGAGGGGGGATTAAAAAAACTTTTACTTCTTAGCCCCACAACCCCAATCCCCTTAAAAGGAAAACCATGTCAAATTTCTTTAAACACGAAACCGCAATTATCGACGAAGGCGCGAAAATAGGTGATAAAACCCGCGTGTGGCATTGGACACATATTTGCGGTGGAGCTAATATCGGTACGAATTGTGTAATGGGGCAGAATGTATTTATCTCCGCGCGCGTTACTATAGGCAATAATGTAAAAATTCAGAATAATGTTTCAGTTTACGATGATGTTATTTTAGAAGACGATGTTTTCTGCGGCCCTTCAATGGTTTTTACTAATGTAATAAATCCACGCGCCCATATTGAACGTAAAGATGAATACCGGCAAACCATCGTAAAAAAAGGTGCGAGCCTTGGTGCAAATTGCACCATTATTTGCGGAAATAATATTGGCGAATATGCGCTTATAGGAGCTGGCGCGGTTATTACAAAAGATGTAAAACCGCATGCACTTATGGTTGGTGTTCCAGCTATTCAAATCGGCTGGGTTTCCCATGCCGGGGAAATATTGGGTGATGATTTGCTTTGTCCAAGAGAAAATCGCCAGTATTATGTTGATGAATCAGGTTACTTAAAAGAAAAAAAATGAACATCCTTTATATAAATCACTATGCTGGCAACCCTGAATTGGGTATGGAATTTAGGCCGTTTTATCTTGCTAAAGAATGGCAGGAAAATGGCCATAATGCGCTGATACTGGCTGCAAACTTTTCACATCTTAGGCGGAAGAACCCTGAAAATACCGGCTTTGAAACGCAGGATAATGTTAATTATTACTGGATAAAAACACCCGCGTACAAAGGCAATGGCTTTGGGCGCGTACTGAATATTTTTTCGTTTGTGGGTAGGATATTTTGCCATAAAAAGAAAATCTTAAGCCATATAAAACCCGATATTGTGGTTGCATCTTCAACCTATCCTTTTGATATTTTTCCTGCGTGGTGGATTGCAAAAACTACCAAAGCAAAACTTGTTTTTGAAATCCACGATCTTTGGCCCCTTTCACTTACAGAAATAGGCGGGATGTCTAAATACCACCCCTTTGTTTTGCTGGTTGGATTGGCAGAAAAAGCCGCTTATAAATTACCGGATAAAATAATTTCCATCCTGCCGAAAACCTACCAACACGCAAAAAAATTTGGTGTTAAAGAAGAAAATTTTATAGTTATTCCAAATGGTATTGTTCTAAAAGATTGGGAAGTAAAAGAAAATCTTCCCGACTCTCATTCCGCAGCAATAACAAAACTTAAAGAAAATGGTGATTTTCTGGTTGGTTATGCTGGCGCTCATGGAGTCGCAAACGCCATGGAATATTTAATCGATGCCGCAAAATCACTTCAGGGTAAAAAGATTCATTTTGTTTTGATTGGTGATGGTCAGGAAAAGGAAAATTTAATCCAATATGCGAAAAAACTAGGGGTAGATAATGTAAGCTTCTTAGGCCGGATTAATAAAAATGCAATACCAACATTCCTTGCGCAAATGGATGCCCTATATCTTGGCTGGCAGAAGCAATCTTTATACAGGTTTGGTATTGGCGCAAATAAAATATTTGATTATATGATGGCTGAAAGGCCAGTGCTGCATTCTGTAACCGCCGGTAATGATCCAATAAAGGATGCTGGTTGTGGCATATCAGTTGAAGCAGAAAACCCTGCAGCACTCGTACAAGCCATTCTAGAATTAATAAGCAAATCACCAAAGGATAGGGCGCAAATGGGCAGAAACGGCAAGGAATATGTTCTGGCAAACCATGATTATAAAATATTAGCCAAAGACTTCTTAAAAATTTTGTTATAAATAATCCTAGTTCTGGATAGGTTTAAAAGATTTTAAAGCGTGTTTGTTGGTTAAAGTTTGGTATACCACCAAAACCAAGGTAATATAATAGTCCCCCCTTGAATTTATCATCCCGCATACACATATTATGTGAAAATATAAACTACAGGAGAAAATATTTATGCCAACCGCTCATAAGCAAAAAACAGAAACCACCGCAACTGCACCTGAAACCTTTGAATTCGGTGCGGAAACAGGCAAATTATTAAAACTTGTTATCCATTCGCTTTACGCAAATAAAGAAATTTTCCTGCGTGAGCTGGTTTCCAATGCATCGGATGCGCTGGATAAATTCCGCTATGCCGCCTTAACGGATAAGCATGTTGAGCAAAGCGGAGATGATCTTAAAATTTCAATTAAACTGGATGAGGCTAACCAGATTCTCACTGTAACCGATAACGGCATCGGCATGAACCGCGATGATTTAGTGGAAAACCTTGGCACTATTGCACGTTCGGGAACGCAAGCTTTCATTGACGCTATCACCGGGGACAAAAAAAATGATATAAGCTTAATCGGCCAGTTTGGTGTGGGTTTTTATTCATCCTTTATGGTGGCGGATGAAGCGGTGGTAATTTCACGCAAAGCCGGGGAAGAACAAAGCTGGGAATGGCGCTCTAAAGCTGATGGTAAATACACAGTAACCCAGTCGGACGAGCAAACCAGCCACGGCACTACCATAAAACTGCATATTAAGGAGGAATGTAAGGAATTCCTTGATAAGCACCGCATATCGCACATAGTGCATACTTATTCCGACCATATTTCCTTCCCGGTAGAATTGGAAATTGATGGCGAAATACAAAACCTAAATACAGGCAAAGCCCTGTGGACAAAACAAAAATCAGAAATCACCGAAGAGCAATATACTGAATTTTATAAGCATATCGCCCATGCTGGTGATAAGCCGTGGATGACGCTGCATAATAAAGTGGAAGGCGCAATCCAATATACAAATTTACTATTTATACCATCAGTAAAGCCTTTTGACCTTTTCCACCCAGACCGCGCCACACGCGTGCGTTTATATGTGAAAAAAGTATTTATATCTGAACAGAATATCGATCTTATCCCTAAACATTTACGCTTCTTACGCGGGATAGTGGATTCAGAAGACCTGCCACTAAATATCAGCCGCGAAACTTTGCAGCATAATAACGTGCTGCGTAAAATCAATACGGCTATAACCAAAAAAATCCTAAGTGAGCTAAAAGATAAAGCCAAGAAAGAGCCGGAAGAATTTGCAAAATTCTGGGATAATTTCGGGGCAATATTAAAAGAAGGTCTATGCGACGGGACTGACGTATCACGCGACCTGCTACTTGAAGTATGCCATTTCCGCACTACAAAATCCGGTGATAAAGCCATAAGCCTGGATAGCTACATTGAAAATATGCAAGAAGGGCAGGATAAAATTTATTATCTTTCCGGTGATAATCTTGAATCAATTAAAAATAGCCCGCAAGTGGAAGGGTTCATTAAGAAAGATATAGAAGTTATACTACTTACCGATTCAGTAGATGATTTCTGGACTACCGTAAACCATGAATATAAAGGCAAAGAGCTGGTTTCAATTAACCGCAGCGGTCTTGATATTGAAGGGATAAAGGATAAAGAAGAAACAGAGGCAACCGCTAAAGATGATAACTCCACTGAGAACGCAATTAAGGCTTTCAAGGATATTTTAGGCGATAAAATTTTAAATGTGGTAGCATCCAAGAAATTATCCGGCAGCCCGGTGTGCCTTTCCGTTCAGGAAGGCTCGATGGATATGCGTATGGAACGCTTCTTGCTGGCGCAAAACCAGCTTGCAAAGGCCTCACCGAAAATTCTTGAGATTAATATAACCAACCCGCTTGTAAAATATATCGGTGAAAACGCTGCTTCTGAAAAAGCCAGGGAACTTGGCCTGCTGCTGTTTGACCAGGCATGTATCGTGGAAGGTGAAGCTATTGCAAATCCAGGGGAATTTTCAAAAAGGTTGAATAGGCTCCTGGAGCAGCTATTGTAACATAATTAATTAATGTTGCATATTGGCCACGGATATATTATTGTCACAATCTTGTTTAGTTATAATAATCTTATGAGAGGTCTAATATGAAAGGAAATAAGGCATATACAGCTACTAATACTTCAGAAGCACCCCCAGTAGCAAATAATCAAGAACAGCCTCGCGAAAATGGAGGTATTATGACTCGCAGAAATGCAGGTATTATAGGTGTAATTTTGTGCTGCCCGATATTGTGCGCAGGTGCAATTCTATGTGCTTTTATGGGTGCGGATGTAAGCTGCGATATGGTGGATATAATGGGAGCTATTGATCCTGCAGATACAGCAGCATTTACAGGTGCAGCCTCCAGCGCGGCCAGCGTGGTTACATCACCTAGTGATCGTGGCACTAAAAATAATAATTCTTTTGTTGAAATGGTAGAAGAAACCGACAAATCCAGAAGAATATAATTAAAATGTATTAGATACTGTTGAGATTTTTGCTGCTATCATCCTGGAAGCCAATATTCTTCACGGATATTCTTTTGATTTCTGGGCAGGGCCACCTCATAAATTTTTTAC
>DITJ01000013.1 GCA_002422795.1 Alphaproteobacteria bacterium UBA6187
AAAAATTTGTGGGACAGTAGTGCTCCCATGGGGAGAGGGAACTATGCGGATACCTTGCCTTAAGCCTAGAGTGGGAGCACGGTATCCGTGAATCCCCTCTCCCACTGGGAGAGGGTTAGGGTGAGGGGTTCTTACTTTTCTTACTCTATTTTATTTTCAAGTTGCCTTAATCTTAATTTACACCGAATAGAACAGCCAGCCACAATTACATAACTTTAATAAATATTTTCCCCCGACAGTAGTGCGCCTGCGCGGGGACACGTGCTACATAGCAAAATAAAGGGGATTTCTAAAGTAAAATTACTATAGAAAATGAATTTTGAAATGTAGTGATTTTAAGTTAAAATTTAAGCATATAAATTATAGTTGCTTTATAGTATTATTATTTGAATGGTAAATTCGCTATACTTATAATAAACAGCAGCAAATGCAAAAGAAAACCGGACTTATAGGCTTCATCCATAAGCTTCCCAAAAAGCTACAATTGCAGCTTATCGGCATAGGTTTCCTGCAACGAAAGCAAACATATATCACGCATCTGCCAGGTATGTTGCCTATGTTGAAGGATGGCGAGCAAACACCTGAATTTAAATGCGCACTTCAAAAACACAATATAGGCAAGGCTGAATCAATATTTATTGATATGGATGGTGAAAAGCTACATGCGCTTTATCTTCCGCCGGAAAATGGAAAGCTTATCTGTGCTTTTCACGGTATTAAAGGTAATTGGCTGAATAACCCGCCAGCTATTAACCCAGATCCAAAAGATGCAAATTATGATCCAACTTACCGTATGGTACTATTAGAAGAATTTGCGCGTGCCGGTTTTGGCTTCCTTGCATTCACAATGCCGGGGTTTAACCCGAGCGAGAGTAGTGCAAGTGAAGTGAATTTTAACAAGGCCTGCGGTGTTTTTGCGGATTATACAATAAAGCTCGCTGCGGAGTGCCAGTTACAGCCGAAAGATATTGTTATATGTGGCGAATCGTTAGGGGGCGCGGTTGCGGCTATATTTGCAAGTAAATTAACAATAAAGTCTTTTCCGCCTGCCGTTGTCTCACTAATTGCAACATTCGATTCCCTGGTGGGGATGACACAAAATGAATTCCCTATTTTCAGCACGGCAGAATTGAGCGCTATCTTGAAAGATAAGTTAGATACTACAGAAATATTAAGCAAGCTGGATAAAAATAATACATGGCTGCATATTGTTGCTGTAGAAGGAGACTCCATTATTCCGCTGAAAAATACGCTTAACCTGCTATCTGTGGCTAGGGGGCTAGGCTTTAATGTTTTGTATCATCTTACGCAAGGCGACCACACCACATGGGATAAATCTGAAATTGTGGGCGGTAAAAAAACTGCCTATATGGCCAGGGAAAAGGGTTTGAAAATTGCAGAACTGCAATCCGTTAAGGATATACAGGCGGCAATGGGTGATAGTTGAGCCTTCCTTCTTATCAATAACTTGCCATAGCTCCTGTGCAAAGCTCCTGTGTAAGGCTCATGTCATCCATCCGGACTATGCCCGCAAGATTATTTTTCGCTTGATTATTCAACTGAGAATTGTTAGATTCTAACGAAGATTTTATAATGCTATTGTTCCATAAATTAAACCCGGTGTGAAAGATTATGTCAAAGAAAAATAAATCAATGTTAAGAAGCACAACTGCGTTAGTTGGAAGTGCACTTATGGGAACGGCTATTATTTTCTCGGCATCGCAAGTTTTTGCAGCCAGTGTGGATAATAACATACCTTTAGTCAGTCAGGTGAATTTATCTAATGAAGATATATATACTAATAATTTATCTATCATTGTCGGTGACGCGGAAAATGGAATAGCAGTAGCGGATGGCATTACCGCAGATACAATAAACAATAATGGCTCTATTATCGCTGGCGGTAGCGGTAACGGCATTAACCTCAGTGGCGGTAGCGCCCTTACCGGATCAATCAATAATAATAATGGCATCGTGATCGGTGATAGTTATGGTTATGCAATTATTTCAGCCAGTAACGCCGCAATATCAATAAATACCGCCACAATATCCGGTGGAATTAATAATAATGGAAGCATTGTTTCCCAGAATGCCTACGGCATAAACATTCAAGAAAGTATGATCGGACTTGATATCACTAACGAAGGCAGTGGTATGATTTATGGTGGTTCTGATGGAATAAAGTTATCCACCTCTACAATTTCAGGTGGCATTGGCAATGGCGGTACTATTATTGGTGCAGCTGAGCGTGGAATATATATTGCCAAATCATCAGTAGGTGGGGGCGTCACCAATTCCGAAGGTGGGCTGATATCAGGAGATAGAGCTGGTATAGACGCAATTAGTAGTACAATATCAGGCGGTATAAGCAATAGCGGTACGGTTACCGGTTACAATGGCACCTACATACTAGCAAGCTCAGTAAGCGGTGGTATTTCCAATGCTGAAAGCGGATTAATGTCCGGTGAATATGATGCTATACACACAGGTATGGATACAACGGTTTATGGTGGAATCAGTAACAGTGGAAGCTTAATCGGACAGAATAATGGCTTGTACGTATCGGGTGGCTCATTGATAAATGGTGGAATTGTTAATAACGAGGATTCCCTGATTAATGCTATCGAAGCTGGAATATTTATTGACACTAATTCTATAGTGAATGACAATGTTACAAATAACGGTAGTATAATCACTACCGGTTCCGACGGCGGCCCGTATAAAGGTGGCATAAGAATTGGAAGAGAATCTACTGTAAATGGAGATGTTGTTAATTCAGAAAATGCCACAATTGAAACTTTTGGAGAGGGTGTCTCTTTACTTCTTACTTCCGTAATAAATGGCAGCATTAGTAACAGTGGTATTATAGATGTTAAGCTATTTAATTATTCGTCTAGCACTAACTGGGCTAGTGGCATTGGCATAGGAACTTCCAGTTCAGTTAGCGGTAGCGTAAGTAATAGTGGTACTATTTTATCAGAAAGAGTTGGAATTAATATTTGGAGCTCTGATGCTAGAATAAGTGGCAGTATAGATAATAGTGCCAATGCATTAATTCAAGGAGCAGCGCAAGGAATTCGGGTTAGGGGTATAGTTGATAATGGAATCACTAATAGTGGCAGTATTATTGGTTCTGATTATGCGGTTAATATTACCAATGGTTCAGTTGGCAGTATCACTAATAATGAAGGTGGTTTGATTGCTTTAGTAGGAACATCTTTAACATCTGGTGTTGCTCTAAATATAGAAAATTCAATAGTAACCGGCGCTGTTACAAACAGCGGCAGTATCATTGGTGTTGATTATGCGGTTAATGTTAGTGACTCTGAAATTGCCAGCATAACTAATAATTCCGGTGGCTTGATTTCTGCATCTGGTGGAATATCTTCCACAGCGGGTGTTGGTCTAAATATAGATAATTCAACAATAACTGGCGCTGTTACAAATAGCGGTACTATCATTGGTCATCAGGAAGATGGTCATGGTGTAAATTTAAATGATGCTGTAGTTGGCAGTATTGTTAATAATTCCGGCGGTTTGATTTCATCTACCGATGGCACGGCTATAAGAATGAGCATTTCAACTATTACTGGCGCTATCAGTAACAGCGGAAGCATTGTTTCCCAGAATGCCTACGGCATAAACATTCAAGAAAGTATGATCGGACTTGATATCACTAACGAAGGCAGTGGTATGATTTTTGGTGATTCTGGTGGAATAGGGGTGTCCAGCTCTACAGTTTCCGGCAGTATTGGTAACGAAGGCAGTATCATTGGTGTTGAGAATGGAATATACATTACTAAATCCTCAGTAGGTGGGGGCATAGCCAATTCCGAAGGTGGGCTGATATCAGGATATTCCGCTGGTATAGATGCGGGTAGCAGTACAATATCAGGCGGTATAAGCAATAGCGGTACGGTTACTGGTGTCTATGCTATAGCAATAAGCGGAAGCTCGGTAAGTGATGGCATTTCCAATGCGGAAAGTGGATTCATTCTTGGTGACGTGGTGGGTATTAATATAAATTCCGGTAGCACCTTGTCCGGTGGTTTAAGCAACGCCGGTTATATTGGTGGTACTAGTTCAGCTATAAAGATTTTCAGTAGTGATCTTGTAAGTGGAAATATAGAGAATAGCGGTATTATTCAGGGTGATTGGAATGGCATTAATTTTATTAATTCAAATTTAACAGATGCTATAAATAATAACGGCAGTGTTTTTGGTAGTGTTTCTGCGGTTTTTCTTAACAATTCTGAAATTGGTAGTATAGCTAATAATGAAGGTGGCTTGATTTCCGCATCTGGTGGAACATCCTCGCAAACTAGCGTTGGTATAAGGATATCCAATTCAACAGTAACCGGTGCTGTTACAAATAGTGGTAGTATTCTCGGTATTGATTATGCGGTTAGTATTACCAATGGTTCTGAAATTGGTAGCATAACTAATAATGAAGGTGGCTTGATTTCCGCATCCGGTGGAGTATCTTCTGCAGTTAGCGTTGGTATAAGGATATCCAATTCAACAGTAGCCGGTGCTGTTACAAACAGTGGTAGTATTCTTGGTATTGATTATGCGGTTAATATTACCAATGGTTCTGAAGTTGGTAGCATAACTAATAATGAAGGTGGCTTGATTTCTGCATCTGGTGGAACATCTTCATCAGCGGTTGTTGGTCTAAATATAGATAATTCAACAGTAACCGGCGCTGTTACAAATAGTGGCAGTATTTTTGGTGTTGATTATGCGGTTAATATTGCCAATGGTTCTGAAGTTGGCAGTATCACCAATAATGAGGATGGATTAATTTCTGCATCTGGTGGAACATCTTCATCAGCGGGTGTTGGTCTAAATATAGATAATTCAACAGTAACCGGCGCTATTACAAATAGTGGTACTATCATTGGCCATCAAGAAAATGGTCATGGTATAAATTTAAATGATGCTTTGGTTGGCAGTATTGTTAATAATTCCGGCGGTTTGATTGCTGCGTTAGGTGGAGCATCTGCAGTAGTTGGCGTTGGTTTAAATATAGACAATTCAACAGTAACTGGTGCTGTTACAAACAGTGGTAGTATTCTTGGCCTTACTTATGCGGTTAATATTATCAATGGTTCTGAAATTGATAGCATAACCAATAATTCCGGTGGTTTAATTTCTGTGTCCGGCGGCGCATCTACCGTAACTAGCGTTGGTATAAGGATAAATAATTCAACAGTAATGGGTTCTATTAGTAACAGTGGTAGCATTCTTAGCGATAAGCACGCTATTAGAGCTGTTAACCATGCTGTAATAAATAGCATAACAAATACTGGTAGCGGCTTTATTTCAGGCGACATCACGGCTATTTCAATAGGAAATTCAATAGTAACAGGTGATATTAACAATAGCGGTACTATTGAAGGCTATATGAATGTAATTAGCGTGGCTAATCATGCATCTGTTGGCAGTATTACTAATAATTCTGGCGGCTTAATTACTGCGCTTGGCGGAACATCGTCAGCTGGGATTGGTATAAGCATAACCAATTCAACAGTAAGCGGCGCTATTAGTAATAGTGGCACTATTCGTGGTTTTGATTATGCAGTTGATATTAGAAATAATTCTAATATTGGCAGTATTACTAATAATTCCGGTGGTTTGATTTCTGTGGCAGGCACAAGCAGCTCTGCTATAAGCGTAAGCGGCTCAACTGTAACTGGTTCTATTACTAACAGCGGCAGCATCCTTGGAAGTAATAATGCAATTAATGTAAGCAGTGATTCTGAAATTGGCAGTATAACCAATATTTCCGGCGGTTTGATTTCTGCATCCGGCGGGACAACTTCAGCAAATGGCGCTGGTATAAACATAAATAACTCAGCAGTAACTGGCTCTATTACTAACAGCGGCAGTATTCTTGGTACTAATTATGCAGTTAATATTAGCAGCGGTTCTAATATTGGCAGCATAACTAATAATGAAGGTGGATTGATTTCTGCGTTAGGAGCATATTCATCATCTGGTGTTGGTATAAATATCGATAATTCAACAGTAACTGGTGGTGTTACAAACAGTGGTAGTATTCTTGGTATAGATTATGCTGTTAATATTAACAATTATTCTGAAATTGACAGCATAACTAATAATGAAGGTGGATTGATTTCCGCATCTGGTGGAGCATCTTCATCAGCTGGTGTTGCTATAAACATAGTTAATTCATCAGTAACTGGCGCTATTACAAATAGCGGTACTATCATTGGTCATCAGGAAAATGGTCATGCCATAAATATAGAGCAGGCTTCAGTTGGCAGTATTGTTAATAATTCCAGCGGTTTGATTTCATCTACCAGCGGCACGGCTATAAGAACGAGCCTTGCAACTATTACTGGCGATATAACTAACAGCGGAAGTATTATTTCTGAGAATGCCGCTGGTATATACTTTGTCCAATCCTCAGTAGGTGGGGGTATAGCCAATTCCGGAAGCGGGCTGATTTCAGGCGATAGCCTTGGTATATCAGTAATTACCAGCACAATATCAGGCGGCGTAAGTAATAGCGGTACGTTTACCGGTGACTCTGCTATCTCAATAAGCAGAAGCTCAGTAAGTGGTGGTATTTCCAACGCAGAAAATGGTTTGATTTCTGGTGCCCAGGTGGGTGTTAGTATGAATTATACTAGTACATTGTCTGGTGGTTTAAGCAACGCAGGTACTATTATTGGAAATACTGAGGTTGGCATAAAAATTCATAGCAGCAGTGTTATAATTGGTGATATAGAAAATGAATCTGGCAGCCTTATCCAGGGTGGTTTTGAAGGCTTAAATATTAATTACGCAAGTGTATCAGGTTCTATAAATAATGGTGGTAGCATTATTGGTTCTGACAACGCTGGTATAAGTATTTATGGTTCTTCAATAGGTGGCATTAATTCTACACAAGGTTTAATATCTGGAGCCAACTCAGGAATACTAATAAGTTCATCCAGCATAACCGGCGGTATCAGCAATGGCGGTAGTATTATTGCAGAAAATTATAATGCCGTTACAATTAAAAACTCCCTGGTAACTGGTGGAATAAGTAACTTAAATACAGGGGTTATTTCCGGCAATGATACCGGTATTAAATTTATTGAAGACTCCACTTTAACTGGCGGTATCAGCAATAGCGGTACTATTATCGGACAAACTGGCTATGGTATAAACATCAACAGCAGCACTTCATTTGAGGGCGATATAACAAACTCTGAAGGTGGGCTGGTGCAAGCTTACCAGACAGCAATACTTGTTAATGCCAGTATTGATGGCGCTATAAGCAACAGCGGAAGTATTATTTCTGAAGATGACTATGGTATTAAAATTAATGGAGCTACTGTAAGCGAAGGAATAAATAACTCAACTACCGGACTTATCCAGGGGCATAATAACGGTATAGTTGTAAGCGATTCAGACATATATAGCGGTATTACAAATAGCGGCAGTATTATTTCTGAGAATGGCGCTGGTGTTAATATATCTAATAACTCTTCGGTGTCTAGTATTGCTAATGCAGCAGGTGGAATAATTTCTGGTGGTGATTCGGGAATAGTAATTTCCGAATCAAGTATTACAGGTTCTATTGCGAACAGTGGTACAATTTCTGGAAGCCAATATGGTATTCTTGCCGAAAACAGCTCCGCAGGCATTATAAATAATGGTTCAGCTGGTATTATTAGCGGGGATGTGGCAGCTGTAAAATTGGATAATTCAACAATAGTTGGCCCATTAAGTAATAGTGGCACTATTATTGGTGGAACTTATGGATTGGATATCGCAAACGGATCGGTTGTCAGTGATATAACAAATGATACTGCGGGAACTATTTACGGTAGCAGCACAGGTCTTTTGGTAATGAGCTCAACAGTATCTGGTGGTATTATTAATAACGGCAGTATTACAGGTGATAGCAATGCTATTACTCTTGCTTATGCAGCGGTTGGCGGTGTTAGTAACGCAAGTGGTTTTGTTTCCGGTGGCAGCACAGGCATTGCATTAACCGGAGCAACTATATCTGGCGCCATTAGCAATAGTGGTAGCATTATCGGCAGTAGTCAAAATGGTATAAAGCTTAGTGCTAATAGTTCGGTAGGTGGTGGTATAGATAACCAGACAGGCGGGCTTATATCTGCTTACGAGTATGGTATATTAGCAAGTAACTCTAGTGTGTCTGGCGGTATTAGCAACAGCGGTAGTATTATTTCTGAAAATAACAATGCTATTAAAATTGACCGCTCTACATTAAGCGATGGAATAAACAACTCAACTACAGGGGTTATTTCTGGAAATGTTGGGGTACTTGTAACTCGCTCAAATGTATCTAGTGCTATTGCAAATAGCGGTAGTATTATAGGTGATACTGGGAGTGGTTTATATGTATCTGCTAGTACAGTAACTGGTGGTATATCTAATGAATCAACAGGAGTAATTGTAGCTGAAGATAGCGGTGTGCTGGTGAGCTATTCAAGTGTATCTGGTGGTATAAGTAATAGCGGTAGCATTATAAGTGATACAGAGGATGGCATAAGAGTTTATGTAAGCACGCTAAGTGGTGGCGTGAGCAATAATGAAGGCGGAGTTATTACCGGTGCCAAGAATGGTGTGATAGTAAGTTATTCAGATATATCTAATGGTATAAGCAATAGCGGTAGTATTATTGGTTCTGGAAACGCCGGTATAAATTTAACCAATAGCTTAGTAAGCGGTGGTATCGGTAATACAGCCGGTTTAATTTCTGGAGCTAGTACTGGTATTAAGATAGCTGGTAATTCGACAATATCCGGCGGTATTAATAACAGCGGCAGCATTATTGGTAATACTAATTTTGGTATTCTTGTAAAAGAAACATCTGCAATAACTGGTGATATTACAAATGAATCTGGTGCTTTAATTTCCGGTAGCGATACGGGCATAAAGTTACGTACAGCAAGCAGTTTATCTGGCAGTATTAGCAATAGCGGCAGTGTTATCGGCGGTGATTATGGTATTACCATTAATGTGAATAGTGTAGTAACTGGTGATATAACAAATGAAGCTGGCGGAGTTATCGCAGCAGCTACAACTGGTATAGATATCTATTCATCAACCGTATCAGGCGGCATAAGCAATAGTGGCAGTATTACTAGTGATGGTTATGGTATTACTGTTTATAACGGCAGTTCAGTAGGTGGTGGTGTATCAAATGATGCTCTTATTTCAGTAGGTTATGCAGGTATATATGTTGGCAGTTCAACCATATCTGGAGGGATTAGTAACGCGGGTACAGTGGTTTCAACACAATCTGGTATTTATGCCCGTGGTATATATGCCGGAGCGAGCACTATAGATGGTGATATTACGAATGAAGGCCTACTTTCCGGTGGTGATACTTATTCAGGCGTATTTGTAACTTCTGCAAGCAGTGTATCTGGCAGTATTACAAATAGTGGTAGTATTATTGGTGGTGAGTCAGCTTATGGTATTGATGTATATGGTGGTAGCACAGTAGATGGCGATGTATTAAATAGCGGCCTTATATCGGTTGGGCAAACTGGTATATATATTAATGGCTCAACAGTACATGGAGCTATTAGTAATAGTGGCACTATCAACGCTCAATATGGTATTGATATTTATAATGGCAGTTCAGTAGGTGGCGGTGTATCAAATACCGGCCTGATTTCAGCTAGCAGTACTGGCATATATGTTGCTACTTCAACTATATCCGGTGGTATAAATAACAGCGGTAGCATTATCGGTGAGAGCGCTGCTATAGCTGTTGTTACAGACAGCTTAGTAAATGGTGGAATAACCAATGACGGTGGTTATGTTTCCGGTGGTATCTATAATAGCGGCAGCATTTTCGGTAATGAAGATGGTGTAGCTATACACGTTATTGAAAGCAGTTTAATAAATGGCGGTATAACTAATAATGCAGGCGGGTTGATTTCCGGGAATGATTATGGCGTAAGTATACATGATTCTACTGTATCTGGTGGTATTAATAACAGCGGTAGTATCGTTGGTACCGGAAATGCTGGCATATATATTTCTGATAGCGAAATTTCCAGCATAACTAATGCAGCAAGTGCAATAATTTGGGGTGAATTTCCTGGTATCGCTATACATACATCTACAATTTCTGGCGCTATCAGCAATAGCGGCAGTATTATTGCTAATCAATATGAAGGTATTTACATTGAAAATAGCGTGTTAGATAGTATTTCCAATGAAGCCGGAGCCTTAATATCCGGTGATTTATATGGAATTATATTATCAACCTCCACTATGTCTGATGGTATCAGCAATAGCGGTACTATTACTGGCGGAACTTATTCAGGCATAAGTATTGAGAACAGCACATTGCAAGGTGGCATCACAAATGCAGCTTCTGCCTTAATTTATGGTCAAAATGAAGCTATTAGAATAGATGACAGCAGCATATCCGGTGCTATTAGTAACAGCGGTACTATTAATGGTGAAGAAGGCGATGCTATTTCTGTAAGTGATTCTTCTGTAGCTGATATAATTAATAATGTTGCCGGACTTATCCTTGGTACACTTACGGCTATTAAATTAAATAGCTCAACAATTTCTGGCGGTGTTACTAACAGTGGCAGTATTATTGGTGGCAATGCCGGAATATCTTTTGCTGACGGCTCTTTAGTTAATAATATAACCAATAATGGCTCTGCCCTTATTTCAGGTGACTCTGGTATAATTATAAGTAACTCAACTGTAACCGGCGCTATCAATAACAGCGGCAGTATTATTGGTTCAGATGATAGTGTAGGCATAAATTTAAAAGGGGCTTCTATAGGCAGCATTGCAAATTATGCTTCAGGATTTATTTATGGTGCTGCTACTGGTATAAATGTAAATAGTTCAACTATAACTTATGGAATCAGTAATAGCGGCACTATCTCTGGCGAGACTGGTATATTGGTGAGCGCCACCGGTGTGGTAAATAATGGTATTGAGAATGATGGCGGTGTTATTTACGGTGGAATTACGAATAATGGCAGCATTCTTGGTGGTGTTAATACCGGTATAGATATCAGTGGTAACAGTACAGTAAACGGCAGCGTTACAAACAACCAGTTAATTTCTGGAGATAACGGCATCCGTGTATCAAGCTCTGGATTATCTGGAGGTATTACTAATCATGGCAGTATTTTAGCTGGTGATGACGGAGTTGGCGTAGATATTAATAGTTTCACCCTTATAAGTGATGAGATAGTTAACTCAGGAAGCGCTATAATCCAGGGTGGCACTGGTATAAGTATCACTAATTCAGAGATAAGTGGCGGCGTAACCAATAATGGCAGCATTATCGGTAATGATGTTGCTATTAATATTGGCAGTGACAGCATAATAAGGGGTGAGATTGTTAACTCGTCAATAGGCTTAATTGATGGCGGTGATACAGGTATAAAAATTACTAATGCCGGAACAATCGGTACTATAGAAAATAGCGGCACTATAACAGGTGGCACATATGCTATTTATATGTCTGATTTGATTAGTCAGACAAACATTAATATCTCTGGTGATAATGCCCATGTTATTGGTGATGTTTATGATGAAAGCTATGAAGGCGGTGATTCTTTTGCAACAATTTCAGGCAATTTCTCTACTTTTGGAAATTGGACAGTATCCGATTTAACAATTGCATCAGGTAAAACATTAACAATTAGGCGGAATGATACAATAACCTTGGATCATATGTCTACCAGCAGTGGCGCTACGATAAATTTTGCGGTTATGGGTTCTGATGATCATTCCGTGTTAAATGTAACCAACAGCAATATTAACCTTACTGGTGTAACTGTTACTGTGAATTCCAGCGACCTTGCGTCACTTACTAATGGCGAGGCAATAAAAATCGGTACTGGTGCCGATGCAGTTACAGGTATTATTGGTAGGAAACAATCTGTTACAGATAATTCCTTCTTATGGAATTTCTCTATTGGGGATGGTTCAAATGTAAGTGGTGGTAACGAAGACCAGTTATATTTATTCATAACCCAAAATACATTTGGTGGTTCTGGTGATGGAGCAAGTGGTGCTTTATCAACCCTGGATCAGGAAAATCCATTGGTACAGCAGGTTCTTGAGAATCTTGAAAATTCTTCAGGTGCGGAAACAGCAAGGCTTGTAGAATCACTTAATCCTAACACTGGCGGAGATTCATTTGTAGCGAGTGTTAATATAGCTACTTCTGTATCTACCATTACAGACACGCGGCTTGCTTCATTACGCGATGGTGACCCTTCCAGCGGTATTGCAACCGGTGATTTTGCTAAAAGCCGTAATGTATGGGCCCAGGCTTTCGGAAGGACTGCTACGCAGGATTCTGTAAATAATGTTAGCGGTTACGATGCTAAATCAACAGGCGTTGCTTTCGGTGCTGATACTGGCGTTGCTAATGATGCAGTTAATGTTGGTGTTGCACTTGGTCTTTCAAAAACCAATATATCGTCCAATAATCTGAATACTACCAATACTGATGTTAATAGCTATCAGGTATCATTCTATTCTGATTACAGGATTGATGACAGAACCTTTATTGAGGGTAATGCAGGTTATGTATATGGTGATAGTACAACAACCAAACATAATGTGGGTGGAACTGGTGTATATGCGCAGGGTGAATATGGTAACGAACAGATTACGGCTCAGGCTAAGTTAGGGCGTTTCTATAAGCTTGGTGATACTAAAATAACCTTGAGTACTTTAGCTCGTTACGTAAGCTATACAGAAGATCAATATACTGAAACAGGTACAGCAGGGCCTCTTCTGTTAACAGTACAGAGCCAGCAGGTACAGCAGCTTGAATTAGGTTTGGGTGCAGACTTTAGCTGGGATTTAAATGTAGGTAATAGCTATATATTAAGGCCTTCTGTAAATATCGGTTACCGTCATGACTTATTTGATGATAAATTCGCGGCAACTTCATCATTTACAGGTGGCGGAACATTTACAACAAATGGCTTGAATCCTGCAAATGATACCTTAAGCTTTGGTACTGGGTTAAAGTTAATTGATTCCGGCACGTGGGATGTTTCTGTAGATTATAATATGGAAGTAAGGGAAGATTATAGTTCCCAGACGGCTACACTGAAATTTGGTTACAAATTCTAAATAATCCCAGTAATGGATAAGGATTTTTAGCCAATTGAAATATCAAGCAGTGTCATTATAAACTGCCTCCCGCCTTTAGGCGGGAGGGGGGGGGGCTGGCAAAATACGTGATTTTATCACTGCCCAATAATTTTCTATTGGATTGAAGTCTGGTGAGTATGGAGGTAAGAATAATAATTCACATCCGGAATCTTCAATTATATTCTTAGTTCTCAATCCTTTATGGATGCAATAATTATCCATAACTACGACTTGGTCTTGCTTTAATTCAGGAACAAGACAGCTCTCTAACCAATGGTTAAATAAGTTTGAATCTGTTGTTCCTTCAAAAACAAAAGGGGCAAGAATTGCCTTCTTGCATTGTGCAGCTATCATGCTAACGCACTGATATTTCCTACCTTTAGCATCGCAAATAACTTGACTCCCGCGTGCGGCCCTGGCATAATCCCGAGATAAGAATCTATCAATTCCAGACTCATCAAGATAAACAATATCAGCTGCATCATATTTTGAAATTGCGGTCAGGAATTCTTTGCGCTTTTTCTCGTCCCGCTCCGCGTATAACGTGGTTTTTTTTACGAGTGATATTGAGAAGTTTTAGCCGCTTCCAAATAGCATTCTTTACAACACCAAAGTGCTCGGAAATCTCCTCTAAGGTGCTGTCATTATTTGATTCTATAAACGCCTTTAAGGCATCATCGGAAAATTTCCTGACCTTGTAACGACCACGCGAAGGTGTTGAAAGATCGCCTTTCTGACTATTCCAATGCAGCCAACGGGTGATAGTGCCAGAACCAATTTTAAATATACGACGGGCTTCTTTTTGGGGCATCCAATCAAGAATGTTTTTCACAACGCATTCACGAAAATCTTTACTGTGTAATTTGCTCGTAATATAAACTATACAGCAAATTATTTACTTTGAAAAGTGGAAATGCTATACATGAAAAACATTCTTTGCTAAATCTATTCCTATTGTGCCAACTTCCATTTGGATATCCTGCTTGGATTTATGGCATCTAGATGCCATTTTAGAGGCGTATCTTAAAACCCTTCCAGCAGGATGTCCATTCAATTAACAAAGCACATTAGAGTTTGCGTGAATTACTTTCGCTTGCTCTTTCTATTTTTAATTTATCCTGAAACGATTCAGCAACTAAGTTAGCTTGTCTCCTCTTTTCTAACTCATCAAAACCTGCACCGTTAAGCAACTCAAGTGATTTCTTGTTATCATCCATGCTGCTAATTAATAAATTTTGTTCGCTAGCAGGAAGTGACACCGCTATTATACGTTGTAGGTTCGTTCTTTTTGCCAAATCATCTGCAGGTGGAGAGGCAACTTCTGCAGTTGGTGGGGTTGCTGGCCTATTTAGCGCATCTATAGCACTTGCACTTTGTTTCCGATCTCCATCGCTTGAATCATCGCTTGAATGACCTGAGATATCTGATTGAGATCTCCGATAGTTACTCATACGTGCTTCATCTTGCGCGGCGGTTGATTTACGAGCGCCACCATTTAACTCTGGATTGATTGTTGATTTAAAACTATTGAATAAATCTATTATTCCGATTCTATTCACCTCCTGATTAACCGTAGCATCATTGACTATACCAGAGTCTTTGCCACCAAGCGCTCTCTTCGTAATTCTGTCTTCTCCTGAAAATCTTGCTACAATATTATTAGTAAGAGTTTGAGACATATCTTTGTCAGTAAAAAATTTTAATACATTTTCTTTCTCAAATTGATCTGTACCACTAGTTAAAACCTTCTCTACAAATTTTTTCGTTAGTAGCGCTAGCCGATCATCATCAAATGGGTTTCCTTCATTGTTACTAAATATGTTCAATACGATTTTCCTTGCTTCCTTAGCCGAATGATGGCTCTTATAATCAGACTTCAAGCTCTTGAGTACTTGTTGTGCAATAATTTCTTTTGCAGCTTGAATAGTTTTGTCTGTAGTATTTTGGTTTGAGTTGTTATGTTCGTGCATTATCTTTACCCTAATTAAAGTTAATATTGATTAATATATTAAGTATTATAACGCGCAATTATTACAAATTTATTACAAAACCTAATTATTTAATAATTATTTTAAATGCGAATAGAAAAAAACTATGTTTCCTACTTGTGCTAACAATTAGCCTTATAATATGGGGTATATAAAGGGCAAGAGTGCGCTCCATGTTGCGAAGGAGTTTGAGCGTAGTAAATATGCTACTGGACACAAGCTCTGGGCAAGGGGATATATTGTTTCTACTGTTGGTAGGGATGAAAAAGTGATCAGGGAGTATATCCAGAACCAAAAGGCTGAGGATAAACGCATTGATCAGATGGTTTTGTTTTATGCGCGAGCTGTAGTAGGCCGCTTACGGCCTGCTGGTCGCAAGGTAAGTACAACAAGTTTCCTTATTACCTGTGCCGGAATAAAGATTGCGTGGATTGTAAAAAATCTGTTCGTAAAGAAACAATGGAAGAGCAGTTTGAAAACATTCTACATGAGCTTACACCGACCCCAGACTTAATGATGATAATCCGAGAAACGGTTAAGCACATCTGGAATCAGAAGATTGCCGACTATGGGTTTTTCCGGCACTAATAATGATAACCACCGCGTTGCAGTTCATAAAGCACATAGCCGTATCCGTAAAAATTCCAAAGTTGATTTTGTTCCCCATGATTTAAGGCGCACTGCTGCAAGCCACATGACAAGCATGGGTATAACTCGCTTGGTAGTTAAAAAGATTCTAAACCATGTTGAAGCTGATGTTACTGCCGTATATGACCGCTACAGTTATGATAATGAAAAGCGCCATGCACTTGATGCCTGGGGCAATCAATTAAATAGAATACTTAATAAGGAAACGACTTCTAATGTGGTTTCTTTAAAGGCTGTTTAGTGGCTTAAAATAGTCGGTTGGAAGTTCGAATGCGGGAGAACATGAACCAATCATAAAATATCCAGTAAAATCAATAATCAGGGAAATATAATTGCATATTATTGTTAAAGAAATAACAAAAATATACATATTTCCGCTACCCCCAATTCTGCCCCCAAAATATTTTGTGTATTAAATTGTAGACGGTAATAAGTTAAACTATTCACATCTTGGTAAAGCCTTATTTATAAGATATTGTTCTAAAGAAAATATAAACTTATCCTTCGAAGCATCTTTCATAAAAGTAATATTATGATAATCAACATATGCATCCCAGTGCTGCATATGCTTGATTCTCTTCCCAATAAAAACTTCTGGTGAAAATATGGCGGCATTAACTTCATCTTTTATCGTTCTTGCTGAGTAATATAACAGCACTTCTATTTCAGATTCCCGTGCCTGTTTGCCTATGCTTTGGGAAAACTTATAAGTTACCGGGCTGGATATTTCATGTTTTTGCTCATGCCATTCCGGGGTTGTCAGGTTCAAGCCGTTTGTAGTATTAACGCTAACTGCAAAAGATGTATGCCGGATAGTAGAAGGCCGCAAGTCTGCCTCACTATCAGATAAAAACTTAAAACGCATATATGCCACTTCACATAAAGCGGTTTCTATCTCTAAACTACCATAAAATATACCCATTGCTTCCGTGGTGCCAAACCTTGAGCCATACCGTAAAGGCGGATATCTGAAAGGCGTTTTAAGCAGGTAATGAACCCCATTAATACCATCAACCATAGGGTATGGCGGCTTATTTCTATCCAGCATTTCTTCTAATAGCTCACGTTCCGGCTCGGAATCAACCAGTTGCCTTGTGGCTATATATGACTGGCCTTCTACCACCCTGGTTACATCAGCTTCTATAGAGGATTTTCTTAATGTCATTTATATTTTGCCCCTAACTGCATCAAGGTAATTCACTACAGATACAAGCCCGGTAACAGTTTTCATTAATTCTAAAGGAATGCCGTTAAGTGCTTTATTTTTAGCCCGCAGCCATTTCTTTTCATTCTCTAATGCATTACCCAGAAAGGCATCTAATGCCCGGAAAGCCCTAATAAACAGAAGTGCAAGCTCACCTTCCTTGCTAGCTGGTTTTATACCCCTACTTGTATCAGCATATAACCTGCTTACGGTAGGTTCACTTACCCCGATAATCTTTGATAATTCCGCATTGTTGATATTCCATAGCTCTGCCGCCTTTAATGTGGCTTTCTGCAATACTATTTCCGGGTTATGGTCAATTTTTTTTCTAGCCATGCTGCAACCTCCTAATCAATCTATTTCATATGAAATTATAGCATGTATATATTTCAAATGCAATATATCAAGTATTTTGGAATTAAATATCATGTAACCCCTTGAAATTCCATGTTAGCAACCCCATATTATGCGGTGAAATAATTTTTAAAATTCAAGATAGTTATATACAATGCCAGCAGCGTATTCGCCAAATGATACCTTATCTCGTATTAGTAATAAGTTTTTTGCTAAATATACCAATGATAACAATATATTAACAGAGCTTAACATTAAGAAACTGAAAGAATCAGACATAGCACCGATTCTTGAAAAAATTAATGAACTACCTGATGATAAAAGGGAAAAAGTCGAACAGGATTTACGGCATATTGCAGAGCTATCTGATAAAAGAAGGATAAATATATTATTTTCGGCATTGCAAGAAGCTGCTGCGGAATCACTGCCAGAATTTAAGAAAATTGGTAGTGGCCATGATAAGGCTATGTGGGCATTAATTAACCACCCTGAATTATTTGAAAAAGCCCTTTATCTTACATCCTTTCATATAGCACCAGGAACTTTTACAAAGTTTCCTTATAAAACTTCTATTAAGCCAGATTTAACAGCAAAAGCTATCGATGGCCTGGCAAAAAAGATAAGGGAATATTTCCAGAATTATGATGGGCGCGGTAAATATTGCATTATTGAAAAACATGAATTTAACGGCAAGCATTATCTAATTGCAAATCCATCTGAACATCTTGATGTAAAGAGAGAGTATAAGAATGGTGGCAAGCTTGAACCTACTAAAAGGCAAGATGCATTTACAGTTGTTTTTATATTCAGTGATACAGGTAATGCCGTAGATATTTATATTAATGGATTGCTGGAAGTGAAACGTGCATTATTTACTATGTGGGCAAAAGAAATTATGGGTTTGGATAATGTTGATACCAAATTCAAGCCATCTTTTAAGCTGGATGCATTTAAGCTACCTGAGCATGATTTAGAAATTCCTATAAATTCTAAGGTAAGAAGTATAGCAATATATAAAATGTACTTTGTGCCTTTGCATGACCCTAGCAAAACTTATGAAATAAGTGCCAATATAAGTAAAAATACAAAAGCATTATATGATGAACTTAAGGCAAAAAATTTAAAGCCTATTAATATAAGAAAAGTTTGGGTAGAGGCTGTTATACAAAAAGGTGATAAGGAAACAGTTAAGCGGTTCCAGATTGGAGAAACATCTTGCGATTTAAAGCATGAAGATATTGCTGATGAATTACGTCAATTCCTAAAAGATGTGAGGATTGATATAACGAAATGAAACCTGATTTTCCTTCATTATTTGAGTGCCTGGATAGTGAAGCTTGCACCAGCCTTGATAATAATATTTTAAACGCCCTGGGTGTTAGTCCAGATAAGCTTCCTTTCCTGAAACTAGCCACAACACCAACACATATAACCTGCCCGGGTTGTGAAGAATATTGCCCTAATATGCCTGTAACAAAGGGCAGTGAAGAGGCGTATGTGATGTGTGATAAACCCG
Organism: Alphaproteobacteria bacterium UBA6187; assembly: GCA_002422795.1. Lineage (GTDB taxonomy): Bacteria > Pseudomonadota > Alphaproteobacteria > Rickettsiales > UBA6187 > UBA6187. Next base: position 18,866 of record DITJ01000013.1, read on the forward strand.
CGCAATACGGAAAGGTTTTTGTTGATAAAGAAGATATTCAACACTGGCGCCTGGATTTACCAGGACTGGCTAAATTTTTATCTGATTCGCTGGATATTGGAAATATAACAGAAATATTTGCAGGGCGTTTATATGACCTTGGTGTGTATTCAGGCCATGCTTTATTCCTGGTAAAAGGTATCATGTGGCAGGATGCTCAAGAGCTTTGCAAGCGAATCACAAAGGGAAAGCATATATTTATTACTTTATCACAGCCGCCTGCATCGTTGGAAAGCCTGTCTATGTGGATAGTGCCGTTGCTTATGGCTAATAATGATATAGTGAGTGTAAGTAAACCCAGGAGGCCGAAGACAAACGGCTCGATCAGCTAACCCTGTTTAACAGGCAATAGGTAACACTAACCGCTTCGAGCGGTTCTATATCAAACTCCCACTTTTAGTGGGAGTAATTGACTTCTTTTAAAATTAACCTATGAGGTTCAAAGTTGTACTATTTTTTATGCTACAACTTTTTTTTAAGAATATTAGATGCCAAAGAATATGTACTACTCTATATTGTTTTCCTTTTATTGAGCAATAGTGTAACTTCAGTTCTATTGGCAAATCGTGGTAAATAAATAATGCATTATTTATTAAAAGTTATGTTCATCCCTTTGATAATGTTGGCCGCTGTTCCAACCTTATCTGCTTATGCGCAAACTGACGAAAGCAGTATAAAGGCACAATGGATAAATGACCTTATTCCTTATATAAAATGGACAGGAAGGTCATACAAAGAACTAACCATTTGCACAATTGGAAGTGAGAACGTAAATGTTTATTTGAAAGAAATAATTCAAAAGGAGGAATCGGATGCAAAAAAAAGAGGGAAAACCCTTCCGTTAGCCCATGTGGAAAAGCAAAGTTCAGAATCTGATTTTACAAAATGCCATATATTATACATAGGCACTTCAGAACAAAATGATATAACAAGCTTACTAGATAAAACTAAGGGTAAACAAATACTTACTGTAAGCAGCCTGGATAAATTCGCTGATAAGGGCGGTATAGTGGAGTTCGTAATAAGTACTGATGGCGTTGTTATACGTATTAATGAGAAGCCGGCAGAAAATGCCAAAATCATTATAGATAGTGATTTACTTGGTTTTGCTAAGAGGATTTACAAGTAACCAGGTTGTTATCCAGAGCATACTCTATTACACCAAGTGCGTATTCACGACTTATTTTGCCATCACGGTCTTTGCGTTGGGAATGCTTGTAAACAGTTTCGGTAAAATTATCTACTACAGATTTACTTAGTGGTATGCCCTTTTCCTGCATGATATCTTCAACAACTTGCATTGCTTCACGCACCAGTTGTCCATTATATGGAATGTCATCATATACAGGGCGTTTTTTTACGTCTTCTTCATGTATTAGGAAATAGCTTATATCTTTACCAAGCACTTCAGCTATGGCTTTAAGTTTTTCAACATTGCGGGTTTTTTTATTGAGAAAGTGAAAAACTGCGTGATCATGTAACTTAGCTTTTCTAGCAAGTGATGTAGCTTGCCAACCCTGCATGAGCATTTCTTTTTCAAGTAAGCTTGCTACTTTTTCTCTATTAAAATCAAATGCTTCACTACTAGACATAAAACTTATTCCACTTTCATGTTTATGATTTAAGTAAATTCTAACTTATTTCTTTAAACTTGTAAATCAATAATTAATATTTTTATTAATGCTTGTTAACAGGAGTCGCATGAGCGACAGCAGTAGTGCATTGAAATATCGTTATAAATAACAGAGGCAGCATTCATTAGGCTATATGTAGTTTAATAAATATTAATACAGATTAATATAAATGTTGACACGTGCAGTTAAAGTGTATATCAATTAACACAAGTTAATATGCTTTTTATACGGAAAGTAATTATGAAACAAACAGTTTATAAATCAGAGCCATCATATGATTCACAAAGCATCAAGGCGTTTGAGCAATTAAATTTAGGAATGTCAGAACAAGTATTCTTAAAAAATGTAGCTTATATCATTAAATCACATAAGCAGTCCTGCAAGGAGCTACTTATGTATTGCGACAAGCCAGTTATTACGCAGAAAGAGGTTGTTGCAATTCTTAGCATGAAGAAACAAATCACTGCTGAAATAAATAATGATCTTAATAAGATAAATTTTATTTACCCTTGCTACATAAAGTGCCTTAATAAATTCCTGAATATTATTAAGGTAAACACCGAAGTGGCAATAGACGCATATAATAAAGATTCACCAGCCAATACCCCCAAAGTCACTTAAGCAATTTTATTAGTTACATCAGTAGCTTTTACTTCGGCTCCTTTGCCGAGAGTTATTACGCAACCCTAAAATCAAACGATGGATAAGAATTATGTGCAGAGAAATAGTTATAATTAGTCAAGATAAAGAACAGATTATTGATAAAATAAATAAACGTATTGGCTTACGTATAATGAAACGTAGAAACAGGATGATCCCTAAAATGAGCCAAAAACAATTGGGTGAAGAAGTTGGCGTTAGCCACTCCCAAATTGCACGATATGAACGTGGGGAACAACATACTCCAGGAGCTAGGCTAGTTCTTATTGCGGAAGCGTTGGGAACAACAGTTTCATATTTTGTGGGTATAGATGAAATTATTGAAGAAAACGGCTCTTTATCGCTCGAAGAAAGGGAAGCAACGATAAACCTAATGGAATATTTCAAGGATATTGGCTTACCGGAGGTACGTGAAGCAATTCTTGAGCATGTGGAGCGTATTTCTAAAATCTCATTTAATACAAGAACTGAATATAAAGCTAACGAGGCCTAAATGAAAATATATTATATTATAGTTTTACTGGCACTTTTGGTTCCTGGTTTTGCAAATGCAGGTCAGCAAGTTGTAAATCCACCGGATTACCGACTGACAGAATATGAAATGCGTATAGTTTTCATATATAAAATTGTAAGCGATAATATAAGTTGGTCAGATAGCCAGAAAAAGACGCTAATACATTTTTGCGTGACCGGAGAGGGCAATCCGTTTACTATTAAAGCGCTCAATGAATTAGGAAATCTGGCAAAAAAAGATGGCTACACATGGGAAATTAATTCCAACGCCAGTTATAAAGAACTCTCAACTTGCGATGTTGTGTATATAAATTCAGTAAGGTCGGATATCATCCAGAATATAATGTCTGCGATTAAAAATCAGCCTATTCTTACCTTCGGTGAAAGCAATCATTTCACCACTCATGACTTTGGCATGATAGGGTTGGGTAGCGATACATTAGATGGCGGCCTTGGCACTGATACCATATCTTATACTGATTCAACAGTTGCAGTTACAGTACGCTTAGTTGCAGGCAGCACCAATATAGGCGGCTCTGCTGCAGGTGATATACTTACTAATTTTGAAAATATTATTGGCTCCAGTTATAATGATATTTTAACAGGTGACAGTAACAACAATATTATTACTGGCGGACTTGGCGCTGATACAATTAATGGCGGTGATGGTCTGGATACAGTATCTTATGTTGATTCTACGTCTTCTGTAACTGTAAGCCTTGTATCGGGTGCAACCAATTCCGGCGGCACTGCTGCTGGAGATAAAATTAGCAATATAGAAAATCTGCTTGGCTCTACCTATAATGACACATTAACCGGAAATTCCAGCAACAACGTGATAAGCGGTGATTCCGGCAATGATACTATTATTGGTGGCCTCGGTATAGATACATTAGATGGCGGCCTTGGTACTGATACTGTTTCTTATACTGATTCTACAGTTGCCATAACAGTAAGCCTGGTATCAGAAGCAACCAATAGCGGCGGTTCTGCTGATGGTGACGTGCTAACAAATTTTGAAAACCTGACTGGCTCTTCCTATAACGATACTTTAACCGGGGATGATAATAATAACACAATTATTGGTGGTGCTGGCAACGATACTATCACTGGTGGTTTGGGAGCGGATACACTTGATGGTGGCATTGGCACGGATAAAGTTTCTTACACTGATTCAACTTCCGCTGTAACAGTAAGCCTTGTAACAGGCGCAACTAACACGGGCGGTTCTGCTGCTGGTGATGTACTTACTAATATCGAAAATCTTACTGGATCTTCTTATAATGATACATTAACAGGTGATTCTAATAACAATACCATTCTCGGCGGACTTGGTGCCGATATAATTAATGGCGGTGCAGGCACAGACCTTGTATCTTATATTGATTCTACTTCTGCCGTAACTGTTAGTCTTGTAACGGGCGCAACTAATAGCGGTGGCACTGCCGCTGGCGATGTTCTCACTAATTTTGAGAATTTATGGGGTTCTACCTATAACGATACATTAACTGGCAACTCAAGCGCTAATATAATTACTGGCGATGAGGGGGATGATACTATCATTGGCGGTTTAGGTGCCGATACGTTAGATGGCGGTCTTGGCACGGATACAATATCTTATACTGATTCTACAGTTGCAGTAACGGTAAGTTTGGTTGCAGGCAGCAGCAATACTGGCGGTTCTGCTGCTGGTGATATACTTACTAATTTTGAAAACATAACAGGCTCAAACTATAATGATACTTTAACTGGTGATGCTAATAATAACACAATAATTGGTGGACTTGGCGCTGATAGGATTGATGGTGCGGCAGGCACTGATTTTGTAAGCTATATTTCTTCAACCTCTGCAATAACTGTTAGTATGGTTAATGGTGCCACAAATGCCGGGGGAGAAGCCGCCGGAGACTTACTTTACAATATAGAAAACCTGCTAGGCTCTGCATATGGCGATTCAATAACCGGAAATTCCAGCAATAACGTAATCAGTGGTGATGCTGGTAATGATACTATCATTGGCGGCTTGGGTGCTGATACATTAGATGGTGGCCTTGGTGTTGATACTATTTCTTATACTGATTCCACTTCAGCAGTAACAGTTAGCCTGGTAGCGGGTAGCACCAATACAGGCGGCTCCGCTGCTGGTGATGTCCTCGCAGATTTTGAAAAGCTTATAGGTTCTAACTATAATGATACATTAAGAGGAAATGATAATAACAATTCAATTATCGGCGGCTCTGGAAATGATACTATAAGAGGTGGTTTGGGTGGCGATACATTAGATGGCGGCCTTGGTACAGATACTATTTCTTATAGTGATTCTTCAGCTGTAACAGTAAGTCTTGTAACAGGGGCAACTAACACAGGTGGTCATGCCGCTGGTGATGTTCTTAGCAACTTTGAAAATCTAGTAGGCTCAGATTGGGGGGATGATTTATTAATAGGTAATTCCGGCGCTAACTATATTAGTGGTGGTTTAAATGGGAATGATACAATAATGGGTGGTTTAGGTGCTGATACTTTAAATGGTGGTGGTGGCAGTGATACTGTTTCTTATGCTGATTCTACATCTGGTGTAACTGTAAGCCTTGTTGCAGGAGCAACTAATTCTGGTGGTACTGCCGCAGGTGATATACTTACCAGTTTTGAAAATATTATTGGATCATCTTATAACGACATATTAACAGGGAATTCAAGTAATAATGCTATTATAGGCGGTTTAGGTTCCGATAGAATTGATGGCGGTGCAGGCACTGACTTTGCATCTTATTCATCATCATCTGCTGTAACTGTAAGCTTAGTTAGCGGTGCTACTAATATACGGTTACTCATGCAACACTAGCAACGCTCACCCTGAAATAGAAGAAAAAACGGCTGTAAGTGAACTATTAAAACCAGCTCCAATTTTACCAGATAATGAAAGCACAAGCTCCACAAGCAAGGCTCAGGTAAAAAACAAAGAATTGCCAGCCAGCACAAGCAACACTCACCCCATATCAACCCAAATGAGCATTTTTGATTTATTATGAAAAAAATAGATACCAGATATAATCCAGCCAATGAAATTGCTAAATATAATTTCTTTGAACAGCTTGAACATTCAGAGGATGGTAAAGACCCAAAAACCATTAAGCAGTATGTGGCGGCTGTTCATGAATTTGAGGTTGCTACTGGATTCAAAGACTTCAAAAAATATACCTCTGATTGGGCTATTGATTTTAAGGATTGTTTAAACGACAAGATAAATTCACGAACTGGTGAGCATATATCAAAGTCGTTGTATTTTAACTACATATCGTTCGTGCGGCAACTCTTTGAGTGGATTGTTAAAAACAATAAGGATTACGCTAAAATTAAAGACGAGCATATAAAATTTCTGCATGTAACTAGAAACGATAAGAACAAAGCCAAGGCAACAGGCTACCAAGAGAGTCATGAGGTGTGTGATATTCTATCCTCTATACGCAATATGCCAGAAAGCAATGAAATTGAAATGAGAAATAAAGCACTGGTAAGCCTTTGCTTGCTTACAACGCCAAGAATTAGCTCATTGCAAGAAGGCAGGATTGAGCGGATAAAATATTTTAAAGACTTGGATGCATGGGCTTTCCTGCAAGACCCGCGCCTACAAAACACTAAGTATTCAAAGTTCATTACCTCATTCTTTATCGGGCATGTTGAGGATATTATCCAGAATGTTCTGAAATGGAAAAATTATCTAATATCAAAAGGTCACACTAATAAGGATTATTTGTTTCCAAAAATAAAATCAAGCTTCACTCAGGATGGTACGCCAATATTGGAACTTACAAAAGAATGTATAAAATCTCAGACTCAGATTCGAATAATTATCAAAGATGCGTTTGTAAGTAATAACCTACCATATTTAAAGCAGCATTCTTTCAGGCATAGCATAACCAGAAAAATGATGAAGGGGGAGGATGCCGCTGAGCGTTTAATGGCATTGGCAGAGAATGAAGGGCATAAAGGCGGCATGGCAACACTGGTTGCCAGCTATGGTGGCAATTACCTTGCAAAGCAAGCTAGGCTTTTAAAAGAATTTGAGTTAGAATAAGCAACCGATTGAATTTAAAAAGATGTAATGAGTATAAGACATGACGGCATACAAAAAATTAATCAAACCAAATAATCATAAATCCCATAAAGATGAAAACAAAAAAGCTAAATGGGGCGAGGTTCTTGATAAAGCGTGGCAAATTCGTAGTTTCGAAATTGAGATGTTTTGGAAAAGAAGCACATACTTTTCTGTATTGGTTGGCGCATTATTTATTGCATATTACACCATTGATAAAAATGAGCTACTAAAGGCATTAATCGCAATTTTAGGGTTTTTAGCCTCATGTACATGGTTCCTATCAAATAAAGGCTCTAAGTTCTGGCAAGAAAATTGGGAGCTACATATTGACCAAATCGAGAAAGAATCAAATAGCAATAAGATACACTCAGTTGTGCTGAATAGGTTAGATAAATTGTGGGGTTTAGATGCAGCAAGTTATTCAGTTTCTAAGCTTAATACCCTATTTAGTCTAATTGTATGCTTTAGCTGGCTATTTGTAATAGCTAACTCTCTATTTCCTCTGGATTTTATAATTATTCATCAAGCAAAGGTTGTAATAGGCTTGGTTATTATAGGTTTAGGGTGTGTTTTATATTATGGCAAATCAAAGATTAAGAAGTCTTACAATCAAAGCTCTATGTTGCCAGATGGTACAATAACACCAATGAAACAGGATATTATCACTGTTTATCACAAGTAAGGATGTAATGAGTTATGGAAGAGTTCTTTAGGGATTATCAGTATACATTTTCGGCTTTAGGGGCGGCAGGCACATTATTAGCGGTTATAGTTTCTTTGTTTTTTGGACTAAAATCTTTTAATAACACCAAAATACAACTAAAAGCTACATTGGGGATTCGTCTTCTTATTGGAATAGAACAAAGGTATGTCACTATTAATATTGTTAATACTGGATTGATACCTTTAAAAATTGAAGTGTTCTTCTTTAGTTTTTATTTTCCATTCAAGAATGTTGGTTGGATATGCAAACCATTAGATTTTGGTAACAGTTTAGATTCTAACATACCTACAAAAAATTATCCTATAGTTATTAATCCCAAAGATTCATGTGTGTTTTTTCTTAACCATGCAGATAAGTTATTTTTTAAAGGAATGAATAAATTTCTTGTAAATTTTGTTAGAGCCAGAGTTCATAGTTCAGATGGCTCAAAGTTCAGAGTCGAAGTTAATAAGGATATAAAGAATCTCATAAAAGATAATATTAAAAAAGAAGTAACACAATGAAAGCAGTAATATTCGCCAGAGTATCGTCAAAAGACCAAGAGGACGGTCACTCGCTGGATGCTCAGATTCAAAGTTGTTACGAATATGCCATACATAAAAACCTTAAGGTTGTTGAGCAATTCAGGGTAGTTGAAAGCTCAATGGCAACTGGCAGACCTGAGTTTGCTAAGATGGTTGATTTTACAAGGAAACAAAAGGAAAAAATCGTTGTTCTTTGCTATTGCGTAGACAGGCTGCAAAGGGATTTTGACGAGCAATATCTGGAACTGCAAAAGCTGATAAAGCAGGATAAAATAGAGATTCACTATGTTATAAGTGAGTTTATCGAGCATAGGGATATGGATAGCTCTGATAAATTCAGGAAAAACCTTGATGTGTTGCTTGCCAACGACTACCGCAACAAGATTTCCGATAACGTAAAAAGAAGTGCAAAAAAGAAGCTTGATGACGGTACTATTCTTGGTGACTCACCTCTTGGCTATCTTAACAGCAAAAGGGTTGATAAGAAAAAAGAGAAGGTAGAAGTTTACATTGACCCTGTGCGTGGCGGCTTGGTTAGAAAGATGTTTGAGGATTACGCAAGCGGCATGTATTCAATGAGTGAGCTGCGTGACCTGATAACAGAGGAAGGGCTGCGAAGCAAAAAAGGCTGTAAAATAGCCAAAAGCCAGATTGAGAAGATTCTGCAAAATCCGTTTTATTACGGGTATATGAAATACAACGGGCTTCTCTATAAACATGTTCACCCTGTTTTAATATCTAAAGAGCTATTTGACGAGTGTGAGCAAGTCAGGAAAGGCAGAAGAAGAACCAAATTTAAACGAACCGAGAAACCTTTTGTTCTAAAGGGGCTTTTAAAGTGCCAGCATTGCGGTTGCAGTTATAGCCCTGAAATAAAGAAAGGCAAATATGTTTATATGCGCCCAACTAAAAGCCAAGGGGATTGTTCTTATTGCTATCACCTGAGCGAAAAGAAAATATTATCGCAAATTGAGGAAGTGCTAAAAGGCATAAAAGTATCAGATAAAATATTGGCAGACCTTAATGACGAACTCAGGAAAAGCTCAGATAAAGAGCATAAGAGCCAGATTGAGGAAGGTAAAAAACTGTTAAGCCAGCAACAAACCCTTCAAACTAGGGGCAAGAGGGCTAGGGAGCTGTTCTTGGATGCGAATATATCAAAAGAAGAATATGACGAAATGATGACCGAGATACAGGCGGAAAGGCATAATGTTGAGGTTAGGCTGCAAAGGCTCAATAGTGCTGATGACCACTTTAACAAATCTCTTTCAACTATATTTGCCTTGGCTGCAAAAGCTCATGACTTATTTAAAAGTTCGGAACTAGAAGAAAAGAGGCGGATTATAGTGATTTTGTTTCCGAACTTGGAAATAGATGCTGGAAAGCTAGTGTTTAAGCCGCGTGAACCGTTTGATGTGTTCTTTAATTTGCCACATCGTCTAAAGTGGCTCCCAATCAAGGATTCAAACTGGAAGTTCTTCGCTGCATGACGTAGTCAGTTCTATGTTGTATTTCCGTGGAAATAATTCTGGAATTGGAAAATGGAATTAAATATTGCTTATAATACGGTTATTTTTCTTCGCTTCCATATATACCTCCTTTAAGTCCCTTTTGTAGCCATTACCGAATAATATCTTATGTGGCATAAGAACTCCGTCATATATTATTTTTCCCTTAAAAGGTAATAGGATAGTTTCTACATATACAGGAAGGTTTGCCGGGTGCACGAATTCATCAAATCCCTGGTACAATCCTGATACTGTATAAACATCATTTTCTTTTATAAAAATGGTATGTTTTTTAAGGAAGCGCTCAATAAAGAATTTTCCTTTAATAAAATTTTGCCAGTTATTAATAATTTCCAGCTTATCCTTAGAAAGTTTGTGCGGATTTTTCTGGATGAAAGATGCAATCAATTGCGGATTTGAAAAAAGTTCTTCCCTTACTTTTATTTTCTCTTTCAGGTCATATTTTTTAGAATATATGGCTGGGCTTTTTACATCAGGAAGGATTTTAAGTTCATCGTTAACATAATGTTGCAGTGACCACATTAAATCAAAGAAAAGCTTGGCATCTGTATCGGTTAGTCTCATAAATTACCCATTCTTATTTAATACCCATCTGGCAGGTTCAATTTTAATATCAATATATTTCTTAAAGTTAGCTACATGGTCTAAGATATTGACTGGTGATTCATTCTTATTAAGACCATCCTTCCATATTTTCTTATCCATAGTACCAATTACAAGATAATCATTGCCTATTTTATCTGGGGCAATTTTTTCAAAGAAAATGCATAATTCCTGTTCAAGTTCGTGTTTATGCGCAATAATAAATTCACATTTGGAGCAGTATTTACAAGTAACGCGAAGTGATAGCAGTGGAGCGCCTTTCACAGTGATTAATAAAGGGAATTGCCTTTTAAAGGTATTATTGCGGCAAATTATACATTTGCTGATTTTTTCATTTTCATATTGGTTTATGGCGAACGAATACCGTGTTGGTAATTTTCCAAATGAAGTTTGTTTGTTATTTTTCATATGTTAAACCATTTAATAACTAAGATAAATATAAGTGAAATATAGGAAATGCAAATATTAATTAAAATATTTATACCCCAACCTCTCATACCCCTTCTTCCTTTTCTCCGCCATTTTTGCAAGCATAGGCACTGCCAGGTCTACATAATCATATATGATAACTTTTTTTTTAGCATGGTGCAGGCGGTGTAATCTGCCTGCATATTGGGCAAGAGTGCCGTGCCAGGAAACTGGCATGGTGAGGAATAAGGTATCCAGGCGCGGGTCGTCAAAGCCTTCGCCAATATAGCGACCTGTGGCAATTAATAACCGTTCTTCTGTTTCTGGAATGGATGAAAGTTGTTCTTTTGCCTTATCACGTTCTTTTGCTTTTTGTCCACCCACCATAACCACAACATTTTTACAGAATTTTGAGAATTGGTCGGCAAGTATTATTACATGGTCTTTGCGTTCGGTAATAAGAATCGGGCTACGACCTGATTGCAGTGCTTTTAGAACATCATCAAAAATTAGTTGGTTCCTTATTTGGTCACTACCAATAGCTGAGTATAGCTGGGTTATATTAGGTTTTTCTTCTACGATAAATGGTGATTGGAATATGGTATTACGCATAATAACCTGGTGGCTAAATGGTCGCAAGTTTGCTTGTTTCTTGGCATCAACCCGGTAGCGTATAGGGCCGCATTGCATGAATATTATAGGGTGGTGGCCATCTTTGCGAGTGGCAGTTGCTGTAAGGCCAAGCACATATTTTGCTTTGCTGGCGCTGGCTACAGCCTCAAAACTTACTGCGGAAAGATGGTGGCATTCATCAACTATTATTTGCCCATAATTTGCTACTATATCATTAACTTCATTTTTGCGGATAAGGCTCTGGATTAATGCAACATCAATAATGCCAGTGGGCTTGCGCTTTCCTCCACCAATAATACCTATATCTTTTACAGGAATATCAAGGAATGTTTGCAGGCGAGCCACCCATTGTTCCATCAATTGGCGGCGATGCACCAATACCAAGGTATTTGTTTTTCGTTCTGCAATAATATTAGCCGCCACTACCGTTTTGCCAAAAGCTGTTGTTGCTGCCAGAATTCCGTTATCATTTTTAAGTAACGTAGTTACGGCCTGTTTCTGTTCCGACGTTAATTCACCAAGGAATTTTGTATCAACTAAATTTCCTGCAAATCTTCTATCATCAATATGTGTTGCAATTCCAAGGGATTGAAGTAATTCCATTGCCTCATCCAGGCAACCACGAGGCAGACCAATATATTTTGGAAACATTTCCGTGCAGCTTATAATCCGTGGTTTATCAAAGGTGGAAAGGCGCATAGCCTGGGCAATATAAAATTCTGGGTTCTGGAATGCAGCAATGCGGATAAGTTTATTTATAAGGGCGGGTGGCAAATCCTGCTTTGCTATATAAACCTGGTTGCCAAGCACTAATGTTATTGATTCAGGCAATTTTTGTTCTATAGAAATTTCCGGTATTTTACGGGATGGTTTTATCTCCCAGGGGTTCGTTTCATCTTCTTCCATGGGCATACGCACACCTAGAATTTTACCTTTCTCTGCAGCTTCCATAACAATTGCCGCAACTTCTTGCGGATGTATTCTCTTTATGTCAGATAAATATGCCCACTGGTTGGCATAAGGCTTACCAGTATCATCAATAAATATGCTATTGCCTTTTTCGCTTGGGGTTTTCTGGAAAGGTAACGCAATAAGATTTCCAAAACCACCCGATGGCATAGTATCCTGGCTTGGAAAGAACCTGTCATAGGATTCAAAGCCTATTTCAGGGCAGCGTTCCATAGTTTCAGTAAGCAGTGCTGCAGCCATTTTCCTAGCTTCAGAAGCTGGTATCGGGCTACTGAAAAATATCCAGATATGGCCACCACTGCCGGAGCGGGAGCGTTCCAGGCTTGCTGGAACATTCCTTTTTCTGCATGTTTGCAGGTACGCAACTGCGTCACGCAGCCATTTTTCATCATCAAAATCAACTGCCAGGAACCAGCAGGTTTCATCTTTCAACATTGGATATACACCAATAGTATATTCCCGTTGGTACATACCGGAATTATCACCACAAATATGTTTCCTGATAATATGCGGGTTTACATGCACAAAAGCCTGGCTAGTGCAATCACTGCATTTTATTTGCGGTTTATTGCAAATACCCCGCACCCACTCATTATTACATGCTGGGGAATAACCAGATTTACCAGTTTTCTGGTTATCCCATCTTTTAGGCAGTACATCTTCACGGCCTTTAAATAGGCTGGCAAATAGCTTTATATTTTGATCTGTTGCTTGTTTATATGGTGGGATAAATTCTTGTTTTTGTTGTTCTGTGGCAGATTTTTCTGTTGCTAAAGCGGTCTTGAGTTGTTGTAGTTCTGCGGTTAGTGCGGCACGTTCAGATTCAAGGGCGGAGAGGCGAGAGGAAATAATTTGAATATGTTGTACTATATTTTCAAGCTTATTGGACATAGATTTTATTGTAATAATTTAATATAAAATTACTCTTACTATCTATATAAGGAAGTTTAGGCAATAATCTATTTTTATATAATCTTATGGCGCTTAACAAGTAACTTTTTTATTGATATAGTACGATCTAAGTGAGGAAATAATATGAGCGAATTATTTAATATATACTGTGACGAGAGTTGTCATTTAGAAAATGATCATCAAAGTGTCATGATCCTGGGAGCGTTAGTATGCCCCGAATCAAAAAAAGAAGAAGTAACAAAAAGAATTAAAGAAATTAAAGAAAAATACGATCTTAATCGTTCATGTGAAATTAAGTGGACTAGCGTATCTAATGCCAAAATTTGGTTTTATAAAGATCTAGTAGATTATTTCTTTGATGATGATGATTTAAGATTTAGGGCAGTAATTGCAGATAAAACGAAACTTAATCATTCTCACTATAACCAATCGCATGATGATTGGTACTATAAAATGTATTATTATTTAATAAATTATCTTATAACGCCAAGTTGCAATTATAATGTTTATTTGGATATTAAAGACACGCGCAGTGCCAAAAAATTAGCCAAATTACAAGGATATGTTTGCAATAATAAACTGGACTTTAACCACAATATTATTCAGAGAATGCAGCATATCCATTCACAGGAATCTCAATTGTTGCAATTATGTGACTTGCTTATTGGCGCTATTAGCTATGCAAATAGGGATTTACACTCCAATCAGGGGAAAGTAACTATTGTAAACCGCGTGAAAGAGAGGTCAAATTATAATCTTAAAAAAAGTACACTTATAAAAGAACCTAAATTTAATCTTTTCCACTGGTCAGGCAGGGAATAATATATGAAAATGCCGCCTGCATGGTTACCTCCTCTTTTATTATTTGCTGACTTTTCAGCTGATTGGTTTGCCTTTAATGATGCTGCGTATGATATTTTTATACGTGATGTAAAGGATAGAGAACTTTTATATGAAGGCCGTAAGATTATTTGGGATGCGCGTTTAAGTAAAGGTAAGGACGAAGGCTTCTGGCATATAACTACAGTTATTGATGCTGCAAATAATGAGCGCATACCGGATATTAGGCGTACTGAAAAAATTGCCTGGCTCAGACCAGTTATTGAAAATGCTACTAATCCACTTATTTCAATCTGGAAGCAAGTGCATCCAAAAGGTAAATCTAATGAAATACGAGTATATATCTGGCTTGAATCATTAGAATATCTGGTTGTTTTGGCAGAAAGAAAAGATCATTATTTTTTAGTTACTGCTTTTGCAACTGATGGAGAAAGAACCAAGAAAAAACTTCGGAAAGAACGGGAGGAGCATATCAGAAATAGCGGAGGCTCGCCTTAGCGAGCCTCCGAACTCCTTCTGCATCATGGCAGATGAGATAATTTATTATACCCTATTGGTATAAAAATAAAAGTATTTTCTGGTTTTTCGCTTAAAATCAAATTACATTCCCAGTTTTACCCTCTGTTCCTGCCATAAATCCGGCATATCTGCTATCATATTTTTCAGCCGGAGTTCTTTTGGTTGGGTACCTTCTAGGACTTTTTGTATTATATCCGGTGCAAGGCGGGTAAGTTTTAGAAGGCGTATAACATATGCAGTATCTATATTTTCTTTTTCTGCAATTGCTTCAATACCGGACTCTTCGCCATTTTCTATTTGCTGTGACCAGTAAAATGCCTGAGCGATAGTTTTTACAAGTATTTTATTATAAGAATTTATAGCAGGCTGCATATTAGTATGCGTTGCATTTGGCAATTCAATAGTCACTTCCAACTTGTTACGCCTTTTGGAAATTGCTGCGTCAGGAACGCGCATGGTAATGGTGCTATCGGTATAACCAATAATATCAATAACCACATTATCTCCCATAATTTCATTTTGGATATAGGATGTAAGCCTATCAAATAATGCCCCCATATTCTCAGTTCTGAACGTAATATCAGTGTATTTTTTATATAAAACTACTTTTTCTATTACCCCACGGATAGTCTTAAATTTATCTCCATCTGAAAGAACTCTCCATAACTCCTCGAAAGAGCTAAGAGCTGCCACAACATGTTTTTCACTATAATGTGTATTGCCATGATTATGTAGTTTATGTATTACCCTCGCTGTCATATCCGAAGTTTTAAGGGCAATGCTAATATACTGGATTATTACAGATTCAATTTCATCTGCCGGAAGATTTTTTACTGGGCAGTTATTGCACTGCTTCTTTTCGCAGGCATTAGGAGTATAATAGCGGTATTGCTTGCCGGTTTTCTTTTTAGTGGTGGAATGAAGTATCATACCGGAACTGCACTTGCCGCATTTCATAATTCCACGTAAATATGGAGGTGTTTTCCATTTTTTCTTATATAATGGCTTGTTTATGCAATTATCTTTTAAGATTTGCTGCGCCTGATCCCATTGTTCCTGCGATATAATTGCTTCGTGATTAGCTTGATAAATTTTATCCTTATGCTTTATTTTGGCAATATATAGTACGTTATTAAGAATATGATATACAACACCTTTATCTATATATTTTCCGCCACGCATTCCTGCATTAGTTTTCCTTAGTTTAGTTTTGTAACCTTTTTCCTGCGCTTCCTGAACTACCGTGGTAACTGACCCAGTCTCTATAAAAAGGTTAAAAATAAACTTGATAATCTCTGCTTCTTTATTGTTTATAAACAGTTGCTTGTTAGATGTGTTATACCCAAGCGGTATGTTGCCACCCATCCAAAGGCCGGCACGTTTTGAAATAGCAATTTTATTGGCGGTCCTTTCTGCAATTAACTGGCTTTCATATTGGGCATGTACCATTGCCGTATAACGGCTCATAGTACCAATAGCAGTACTCTTATCAAAGCCTTCTGTTACAGATACAGCCTCCGCTCCATATATTCCGAGGAAATCATCAAAAAGTCAATTACTCCCACTAAAAGT
>DITJ01000081.1 GCA_002422795.1 Alphaproteobacteria bacterium UBA6187
ATCGCCATATTACGGCCACCCAGTACATATGAAGGGCGTATAACAAGAGGATAACCAAGCTTTTCAGCCTTGGTTACAATTTCCGATTCCTTAAAGCAGATATCGTTATTCGGCTGTTTTAATTTCAGCTTATTTAGCAGTTCCTTGAAGCGCTCACGGTCTTCTGCCAAATCGATTGAATCAGGTGAAGTACCGATAATCGGCACTCCCGCTTTTTCCAAAGTTCTTGCCAATTTTAAAGGAGTCTGGCCGCCATATTGCACAATAACGCCAACCAGTTTTCCTTTTTCCTGTTCTATGCGTACAATTTCCAGCACATCTTCTTCTGTTAGTGGCTCGAAATAAAGCCTGTCCGCAGTATCGTAATCGGTGGAAACGGTTTCCGGGTTACAGTTCACCATGATGGTCTCATAGCCCGCTTCTTGCAAAGCATAAACCGCATGAACGCAGCAATAGTCAAACTCAATACCCTGCCCAATCCTGTTCGGGCCGCCGCCTAAAATTATGATCTTCTTTTTGTTTGATGGGTTAGACTCATTTTCTGCCGGATTTACGCCATCGCCTTCATAGCAGCTATACATATAAGGTGTGTGTGATTCAAATTCAGCAGCGCAGGTATCCACGCGCTTATAAACCGGGTGGATGTTTAATTTTGCACGGAGTGCAGCTACTTCTTTTTGTTTAATATTTGCAAGTTTAGCAAGACGTTTATCAGAGAAGCCCATTTTCTTGAGCGCAATTAAGCCTTCCTTAGTTTTCGGAACGCCATTTTTTATAACAACAGCCTCAGCATCAACAATAGCTTTAAACTGCTCTAAATACCAATAATCAAAGTTGGTTATAGCGTGAATTTCATCCAATTTCATCCCCTGACGGATGGCTTGCACGATATTAAGCAAGCGGTCAGGCGTGGCTTTTGCAAGTGCCGCGCACATTTCATCTGGCGTATCACCAATATCGGTTTCATCAAGGCCCGATAAGCCTGTTTCCAGTGAGCGCAGTGCTTTTTGCAGGCTTTCCGCAAAGCTGCGGCCTATCGCCATCGCTTCACCAACTGATTTCATTGCGCTGGTAAGGTTATTATCTGCACCTGGGAATTTTTCAAAATTAAAGCGCGGTATTTTCACAACAACGTAGTCAATCACCGGCTCGAATGATGCCGGGGTTACTTCGGTACAGTCATTCCTTATTTCATCGAGTGTATAACCAACTGCAAGCTTTGCCGCTACTTTCGCAATCGGGAATCCTGTAGCTTTCGATGCAAGTGCAGATGAGCGCGAAACACGCGGGTTCATCTCGATTACTACCATTTTTCCGTTTTCCGGGTTCACCGCAAACTGCACGTTTGAACCGCCAGTATCAACACCAATTTCACGAAGCACCGCGAGCGATGCGTTACGCATTATCTGGTATTCTTTATCGGTTAAAGTAAGCGCAGGCGCAACCGTGATTGAATCGCCAGTATGCACGCCCATAGGGTCGATATTTTCGATAGAACAAATTATAATGCAGTTATCGGCTTTATCGCGCACAACTTCCATTTCATATTCTTTCCAGCCGATGATGGATTGGTCGATCTGCACTTCGTTAGTAGGGGAGGCATCAAGGCCGCTGGCAACGATAGTTTCAAATTCTTCTAAATTATAAGCAACACCACCGCCAGAACCGCCAAGCGTAAATGATGGGCGGATGATTGCAGGCAGGCCAACATAATCCAGCGCTTTATGCGCTTCTTCAAGGGAGCGCACTACCATGTTTTTTGGGCATTCAAGGCCGATTTTCGCCATTGCATCGTTAAACAGGCTTCTATTTTCCGCCTTTTCGATAACATCAGGTTTTGCGCCGATTAGCTCAACATTATATTTTTTTAGGATTCCAGCTTTCGCAAGATTCATAGCGCAGTTAAGCGCAGTCTGACCGCCAACGGTTGGAAGAATTGCATCCGGCCTTTCAAACGCGATAATTTTTTCCACCATTTCAGTGGTGATTGGCTCGATATAAGTTGCATCTGCTAAATCAGGGTCTGTCATGATTGTGGCAGGGTTGGAATTCACCAATATCACCCTATAGCCTTCTTCTTTCAGCACCTTGCAGGCTTGCGTACCTGAATAGTCAAATTCACAACCCTGACCAATTACGATAGGGCCTGCGCCGATTATTAGGATAGATTTTATGTCGGTTCTTTTAGGCATGTGTAGAGTCCAGAGTTCAGAGTTCAGAGTTCAGTTTTTTAGTAAGACCTAACCTTAGGCCATTAAGCATTCTACCAAGCTCTGCAATTTGTGATTCAAATGCAGAATTTGTCATATCATTAATAAATTTCAAACGTAAAGCGATATATAATTGGGTTTCTAATTCAGATAAAGAGCCATATGACATATTTATAAAGCGAATAAATTCTTTAGTTGAACGCTTCGAGCTACCTTCTGCTATATTTGAAGGAACTGAAACGGCACAGCGCCTTATTTGACTTGTAAGTCCATATATTTCTTCCTTCGGAAAAGATTTTGTTACATCATAAATATTTTCTACAAGAATAATTGCTTTTTGCCAGACTTTTAAATCCTTGTAACTTCTTATATCTAGAGTAACCGCTTCTTTCATTTTCAAGCCCCTTACTTCTGAACTCCGAACTCTGAACTCCGAACTCTAATAACTTCTACAAACCTCTCAAATAAATAAAAACTATCATGCGGCCCCGGCGAGCTTTCCGGGTGGTATTGCACCGAGAAAACCGGTTTGGTTTTCGATTTTATACCTTCAACCGTGCCATCAAATAATGATAAATGGGTGATTTCAACATCTGCCGGAATTGCATCTTTATCCACCACGAAACCGTGGTTCTGGCTGGTGATTTCCACTTTTTTAGTTGCTAGATCCTGCACCGGGTGGTTAGCGCCCCTGTGCCCCTGGTGCATTTTTGTAGTCACGCAGCCAAGTGCCAAAGCCAAAAGCTGGTGTCCTAAGCAAATACCAAAAATCGGGATGCCGCTATCAATCAATTCCTTAAGTTCAGCAATTGCATACTGGCCGGTAGCTGCCGGATCGCCAGGGCCATTGGATAAGAATATACCATCTGGCTTATGCTTTAAAATTTCTTTTGCACTTGTTTTAGCAGGAACAACATGCACTTCGCAATCCACACTCACCAGGCAGCGCAGGATATTATGCTTCATACCGTAATCAATCGCTACAACCTTATATTTGCCTTTTGCATTTATAACCGAGCCCTTGCCAAGCTCCCAGGTGGTTTTATCCCACGAAAAAGCCTCCGCTGTTGTAACGGTTGCAGCAAGTTCTAAACCTTTGAGTGATGGATATGCTTTTATTTTTTCAAGTTTAGCCGCAACATCAGGAGTATTTTTGCCGAAATAATATATAGCAACATTCTGCGCACCATTTGTGCGAACATAACGGGTGATAGCGCGTGTATCAACACCGCATATCCCGGTTATTTTTTTACCTTTCAGCCATTTATCCAGATGCTCCTGGCTTCTGAAATTAGCAGGATTGGTTATATCTTCCCTGATGATAAGACCGCGCGCTACAGGTGCGTGCGATTCATCATCATCCTCATTCACACCGATATTGCCGATATGGGGGAAGGTGAAAGTTACGATTTGACCTGCATAGGATGGGTCTGTGAGGATTTCCTGGTAACCAGTGAGGCTGGTATTAAAGCATATTTCGCCAATACTGGTGTTGTGATGGCCAATGCCTTTGCCAAAAAATATTTTACCGTCAGCCATTATAAGGGCTGCGGTAGCTCCTTCAGGAATTTTGCTTCCAGTTTTTTTCATTCTTTTTTACTTAAAGAGGTTATGGTGATAACACCCGACTTTAGGGCAAATTGCCGAGGAATTTATGTAAAACCGCGTATAATGTCAAGCATTACTTAGGATATTTAATTATAAATATTCTTTAATCTTTAAGTGCGCCACTGATAATACCAATTAAGGTAGGTGGCGCTATTTCTCAATATTACCACCCTAAAACCTAAAAACCGAAGCAATCCCAAATCCATGGATGATAGCAGGCAGCTAATATTTGAAGAACGTTTAAGCTTACTCTTCCAAAGCCAGTAGTTTTTCAGCCTCAAGTGCCGCCATACAGCCGGTACCAGCGGCGGTTACAGCCTGGCGGTAAATCCTATCCTGAACATCACCTGCTGCAAACACGCCTTTTATATTAGTTTGGGTGGTGCCCGGTTTTACAAGAATATAGCCTTCATCATCAAGGGTGATTTTACCCTGGAATAGTTCGGTAGTTGGTTTATGGCCGATTGCTATGAAAATGCCGTCAATTTTCCTTTCGGTAATTTCGCCGGTTACAGTGTTTTTTAATCTTGCGCCTGTAACATTATTTGGGTTTTCCGTGCCGATAACTTCTTCCAAAGCATGGTTCCAGATCACTTCAATTTTTGGGTTTTTGAATAACCTATCCTGCAATATCTTCTCACAGCGGAAGGCATCGCGGCGATGAACAACAGTAACTCGTGAGGCATGATTAGTTAAATACAAAGCTTCCTCAACGGCAGTATTGCCGCCGCCCACCACTATAACTTCCTTATTACGGAAGAAGAAACCATCACATGTAGCGCACCCGGAAACACCGTAACCCTGGTATTTCTGTTCACTCGGAAGCCCTAGCCATTTTGCCTGCGCACCTGTAGCAATAATTACCGTATCAGCAATAAAAATATCACCTGTTTCGCTTTCGCACACAAACGGACGTTTAGAAAAATCCACTTCCTTAATATGGTCGAAAATGATTTGCGTACCAACATGCTCAGCTTGTGCCTGCATTTGCTCCATAAGCCATGGGCCTTGGATTACATCAGCAAAGCCAGGGTAGTTTTCCACATCGGTGGTAATAGTAAGCTGGCCGCCAGGCTGCATACCCTGCACCATAATAGGTTTAAGGTTCGCTCGCGCAGCGTAAATTGCCGCAGTATAGCCTGCAGGGCCGGAGCCGATGATGAGAAGCTTAGTAGTATATTCCATAGTTTTATAAATAATTTAAGATTTTAGATTTAAGATGTAAGA
Source organism: Alphaproteobacteria bacterium UBA6187 (assembly GCA_002422795.1). Taxonomy (GTDB): domain Bacteria; phylum Pseudomonadota; class Alphaproteobacteria; order Rickettsiales; family UBA6187; genus UBA6187. The sequence continues at coordinate 5,046 of DITJ01000081.1, forward strand.
TTTAAGACTTTCAAAAATCTTAAATCTACAATCTTAAATCTTAAATAATTATAGTCCTTCCGCGTTAGCAGCAAGATATTTAGCAACGCCTTCAGGGGATGCCTGCATACCTTCATCACCGCGGTTCCAGCCAGCCGGGCATACTTCACCATTTTCTTCAAAGAAGTTAAGTGAATCAAGCATGCGGATAGTTTCATCGATATTGCGGCCAAGCGGCAAATCATTAACAAGCTGGTGACGCACTACACCTTGCTTATCAATCATGAAAGTACCACGAAGTGCAACGCCAGCGCCTTCAATCAAAACATCGTAGTCACGCGCAATCTGCTTGGTTAGGTCAGCAACCATAGGGAACTGAACATTGCCGATACCGCCTTTATTAACAGGCGTGTTTTTCCATGCAAGATGTGTGAACTGGGAATCAACACTAATAGCAATAACTTCTGCGCCACGAGTTTTGAAATCTTTCAGGCGGTTATTGAATGCAATAATTTCAGATGGGCAAACAAAAGTGAAGTCCAGCGGATAGAAAAATATTATGCCAACTTTACCTTTCAAATATTCTTTCAGGTTGAATTTTGCATTGATTGAATTATCCGGCATTACTGCTTGAGCCGTGAAATCCGGTGCTTGTTTTCCTATTAGTACGCCCATTGGTATTCTCCTTGTAAGTTTATTTTTGCCGGGCTTTTCTTAGCACGATGCCCATAACTTATATGATGCACATGCTATTGATTGTCAAGTGCAGCAATAAATTTATAATTATAAATAATGGGGATAGTTAATTTATGTAAAGCGGCAGTTACGCCTATTATATTATTAACAGAGCCTAGGCTACTCCTAAGCTACCTGATTAGCTACGAAAGATTGAGCGACTGGTTCTTGTTTTGCAGGTGTTTATTGCAACAATTGCCAAAAATCCTGGTTAAGCCTTGGTTATGTAGATTTGGCAACTGGAATTTATAGGATTGTTCTTATTTCTTTTCATCCGCGGACTTCTCAATTTTTTCGCCGCCTTTTTGCATATCCTGGCCAAATCCTTCCATGGTATTGCAGGCAGTGGTGAAATATAAGATAACTAAAGCGGTGAAAACAGTTAATAGCTTCATAAATAATCCTTAAATAAAGTTTGTGGTGATGTCATTTTAAAGACCTCGGCATAATAAGGATTTTTTGAGTGAGTTCTAGGAGCGCCCGCCCGCAAAACCGCATTGTACATAGACGTACATGAGGATTTGAGGACGGACGTGACAACGAAATCACCAAAAAATACCATTATGCAGAGGTCTTTTTTATGACATTCACTTAAAATTCTTATAAGGCTTATATCATGTTCAATTATAATAAAACGATATACACATATTGATAACGAATAAGCTTGCTGTAAATAAGGCTATAATATTTCCGGCTGCACTATTTTTTTACCTTCAGCCAATCCGTATGGAATTGTGAAGGTGAAGGTTGAGCCTTCGCCATTTTTATTATTTTCCGCCCATATTTTACCGTCATGGCCATGTATTATGCCTTTACAGATTGCAAGGCCAAGGCCAGTGCCGCCTGCGCCGGTTTTTGTTCGGGTACTTTGCACGAATTTATCAAAAATTGCTTCAAGTTCAGCATCAGGGATGCCCACACCTTCATCACTTACTGATATAGAAAGGTTATGCTTATCGCGTTTGGCGGATATAGTTATTTTCTTGCCCGAAGGGGTGAATTTTACAGCATTGCCAACAAAATTAGCAACAACTTGTATTATTTTTCCGCGGTGACACATTATTTCAGTATCAAAATCCGGCTTTATGCAAACCAGTTCCAGGTTTTTTTGCTGGAATAAGGGCGCTTGTTCCATTTTTATAATATCAAACATTTCAGCAATATCAGCTTTCCCCATAATGAATTCTTCAGAGCCGTTTTCCATTCTTGAGATATTCAGAACTCCGTCTACAAGTTCAGTTAACCGGGTGGTAACTTTGGCGATTTTCTGGAAATATGCTTTTAAAGCGGAAGGTGCTGCGGTTTCGGCTTCTTTTATTCCGAAGCTTGCCATATTCGCCATGCCATGCAGCGGGGTTCTAAATTCATGCGACATATTGCGCAGGAATTCACTTTTTGCATCGTTAGCGGCTTCTGCTTTTACCTTCGCCACTTCAAGATCGTGGGTACGTTCCTTAATTTTTTGTTCCAGGTTTTCCTTGGCTTCTTTAAGTTTCTGGTCGCGGGATTCTATTTCGGAAAGCATTTCATTGAATGAATCAGCCAGTGTTCCCACTTCATCATTTTCGAATTCCTGTTTTTGCGCCCGGATGCTGTAATGGTCTTCATTTATTACGTTTTTTGTAGCCTCTACCAGATGCAAGATAGGGTTGGCAATGATATTCCGGTAATGCGAAGATATCATATAAGCAAGGATACCCACCACCAACGTAAGCATTAAGCTGAAACCTACATAATTAGGTATTTCCTTTGTAATATCGCGTATGTCTGATTCTATATATACGCTGCCTACATCGGCATTATGGAAGTTTATGATATTATATACCGAAAGGCGGCTCCATCCCCGGGAGATTTCATTTTTCGAAGGGGGAGGCGGGCAGTAGGCGTTTTTATCCCCAAGATATTTGGCGAATATATTTTTTTCTTTATCATATATACATGCAACTATTACGGAATCTTTGATTTTTAAGTCGTCAAGGCTATCTTGCGCGGTTTCCTTATCGCCCCAATCGAGCGCCGGGCCAACCCTGTTGCCGATGATCTGGCTTACTAAAGTTAATTCATTTGTTACCATGATTCTTGTGCTCATTATTCCATAACCTATGAATAATAAGCACGTTAATAATATGGCCATGCCGCTGGTTGCCATACTCATTTTCATGAGCCGGTCTTGTATTGATGTTCTATCTTTTTTCCAGAATGCTAAGGATTCTAATAAAGATTCTAATTTATATTTTTTCATAATTATAACATTAATGCGTAAGTAGTTTTTGTAAAATATAACAAATTTATTAATTATGTATTAAGGGCGCGTATAGTTTTATTTTTGTATCTATCTGGAATAGCATCAAGGCATGCACCAACTCCAATAAATTAAGAATTCATTAATATATTTTAAACCTTAAGTTTAGTTATGTGGCCTAAGTTATTGTAAAGAAGAGTATATTATTTGCCGGTGCGGTTAGTGCAGCGGTGCATAATATCAATAATTTACAGGATGTTATAGCATTATTTTTTTAAATTCCACCATTAAAATGAAATATGCAATAAAAAGTTGTGTTGTTTGAAAATATTATGTTTTGTTAACGATTTGTTAATAATTTTGTGGATATAAAGAATACTGGTGATTTGTGTCTTTTTTGATAAGTAAGAGGTGTTTATGGAAATCTTGAAGTTAAATAATACCAGCCAACAAGAAATTTTACCATATTACTTTAATGCAGTTAACCACCTTGGCAAGCATATCCAAATAAAAATGCGGCCTATTAAACCTGATGAATCAGAAGAAGAATTAAGCGCATTTGCACGAAGCATGGCGAAAATTTTCTCTGCGTGCGAACCTATGACTGTTGCTGCGGGTATCACAGAAGAAGAATGTTTTGAAGAGATTCACTTATATTTACAATCTGCCAGGAAAGATGGTTTATCTTTAATCCTCACAAATGAGGAAAATGGTAAAATTATCGGGGGCATTATCGGCCGGGATTTTTATTATGATGAGAATGAAGATCCTTATGTTGGGCTGAATCATAAAGAAAAATTCCAGCCTATTTGTGATTTAATAAACATTTCCAAAAAGAAATTTACAAATATATTAGAAAATGAAGGACATATTCTAGAACCTGGTATGGTTTTTAGAATTTCTTACCTTGGATTTTTTAGTAAGTACATTATTTTAAATGATGGAGATGGATATAGCCTCACTGCAATTAGTTTTAGAAAGTTTGAGGAATATTTAAAAAGCCTTGGTTATAAATATTTATATGGCGAGGCTACAAATCCTGGTAGCCAAAAACTAGTTGCCAATTCTGGCTTTACCGTTGATGAAATTATACTTCCATATTCAAATTACACCCCTTTTGAAAAAATTAATTTCCATGATAATTCTATACAAGGAATAGGCAATTCACTATGTGGCTCTATACATAGGCTAAGTAAAGAATTTCCACCTCTTATAAAAAGAGTGGCGTAAGTAAAGCTATTTTTAAGATTGCAAGGAGTTTTTATGGCGACATTAATTTATGATACCGCAGAAAGCATTTTTAATTATAGAAAGCCCTTACAGAAGTCGAGTGAAGTGAATTATAAAATACAATTTACACGTAATAAGAACCTTATCGAGCAATATAAATTGTTACGAAAGGAACTTTATGAAAGTGACCCACGTTTTGTGGGATTTAGAATTTTTAAAGAAGCTCATGCAGAAGATTACGAGGATTATGATGATCAGATGGTTATATTATCAGATGGTAACCGCTGTTATGGAGGGGCATGTCTTCGTATATCAACACAAGAAAAATATGTAACATTGGACTTGGAAAACGACATTGCACCTTCTAATGGAAAATCTTATTTTTCACTACAAGAACATTTTCCTGAAATGGAATTAGGAAAATATTCTTATGCAGAATTTAATCGGATAGTTATTCATCCGTCTTTAAGAAAAGGTGAGGCAACCAGAAGAATATTCCAAGCCGTTCTAAATCGTTGCCTTGATTACAGAGTTAGATATATGTTCGGCATTGGTGATTGCGTGAGGATACGCCTATATAGACAAATATATCATCATATGGGCTTGGATGCTCATATTTGTAATAATGTAGATATTCCTGTATCAGATGAATATGAAGGATTAAAAATGCTTTTACTTGCTGGTGATATGAAAAATTTCTATGTTACAAAAAATGATCCAGAAGCTACATGTCTTACTAAGCCAATTAGTAATTATAAATTTTACTAAGCAGCTTTAGACATCTTTAAAACGGAGTAATAGTTTTCATCTTCTGTTGGAAGGTCTTTAATAGTTTCCGCGCTACGATAAGAGTTTTGTATTTCTTTGTATGGAATCCACCATTGTAGCTCATATCCTAAATAAGCCATGAATTGAGGCATAATCTCACTTGAGCAAGACCACTTAGTTTCTTCATTGCTTCTATGTAATAGGGAATTTATTATCCTGACACGCCAATTTTTATTGCAGTCAGAACTTGTCATTGCACCAAAGGTAATAATTAGCTTCGCATCAATTAAATTATATAGGTCGGTAAACAAGTTTTTTACCTCAGATTCATTAAGATACATTAAAACACCCTCTAATATAATTAGAGTCGGTGCATTAGTATTAAACCTATTATCTTCAAGCAGTATAGTTCCCAATTTTGTATTAGATAAATCTGCAGGTTTAAAAATACAATTACTTGGAATTAAATATTCAATTTTATTTAATATTTCCACTTTAGCATTTTGAGTGCCAGGAAGATCAATTTCAAAAAAATTTATGCCAGGTTGCTCTTTTGCTTTCCGTATAGCTAGGGTGTCTAAGCCAGCGCCAAGTATTATTACTTGTTTTACCCCATCTGAAAGAGATTTGTTTAATTGCTTATCAATCAGCAATTTACGAAATAGATAATGGTATGTCATTCCTGGTATAAAGAATGTATCCATTATAAAAATGGATGCAGGAAGTGGTAAAAGATTTATAATACGCTTGATAAAAGTTCTTTTCGCATAATGTGCAAAAGATTTATTAAGGAATCGCATCTCGTCAGAAATGTATTCTTTCCAAGGGGTGGCATAAGAAAGTTTAGCCAAGCTATCTGCTATAATATACGCAGTATTGCTTATGTTTTTATATGGCATATTTCCAATTAATTACAGCTTTAATAAAATATTCTACCTTTAATTGAAAATAAATATAGAAAATAGTATCAAAATTCAATAATATTATTTTTTGTTTAAATAGTAATAGATAAAAAATAATAACTAAACTTAATCAGGTAGGTAAAAAATGCTCTATAACCATATTATTAAATATAGTGTTATACTCGTATTGCTTGAAGTATCTATAGCAAAAGCTAATGATGCGGATCTTGATAAACTTTCCAGCCTTTCTTTTTCGGATTTGAAGAATGTTGTTACATCGGTTTCAAAGCGTCCAGAGGAGGCTTTTACAGCACCTGCCGCAGTATATGTTATCACACAAGAAGATATTAAGCATTCAGGCTTAAGGACTATACCAGAAATTTTAAGGATGGCTCCGGGATTGCAAGTTGCTCAATCAGATACGCAAGGATGGGCTATTACATCAAGGGGGTTTAATAGTGATGGGTTTGGCAATAAATTATTAGTATTAATGGATGGTAGAACTGTTTACACACCTTTATTTTCTGGCGTTTATTGGGATGCGCAAGATACATTTATTGATGACATTGCCCGTATTGAAATAATCAGGGGGCCAGGTGCAACCTTGTGGGGGGCAAATGCAGTAAATGGTGTGGTTAATATAATTACAAAAAGTGCCAAAGACACGCAAAATAACGTAGTAAGTGCTGGAATAGGAAAAGAAACGAAAGATTTCGTTGAAGCCAGACATGGTGGCACTTATAAAGATAATATCTTTTATAGGGTGTATGGTAAACGCTTTGATTATGATGCAAGTAAAACTATAGCAAATGTAAATGGCGGTAACGAAGGCGATAGCAATCGTACTGGTTTTAGAGCTGATTGGGATTCTGATGATAATGAATTTACTGTTCAGGGCGATGCGTATGATAATCATGAAAATTTGAATTTATCTCTACCTGATAGCAGTTTTCGTTCTGATGTACTTGCAGTTTCGGGTAGTAACTTGTTAGCTCGGTGGGGGCATACCCACGATAATAATTCCAAAAGTTCTCTACAAATGTATTTTGACCGCGCTTCGGCAAATTATAGCCTATTGCATCAAGACAATTATACTTTTGATACAGATTATCAATATAATGTAAAAATTAATGACAAGAATGACTTAATTGCTGGTGTAGGATACCGCTATATAACAGATAATTTAGAAGGCTCGGATCTTATTTCATATAGCCCAACAAGCCAGGGGCGGTCTTTATATAGTACATATATACAAGATACTTATAAAATCATTCCAGATAAAGTTCACCTTACCTTTGGCTCTAAATTTGAGCATAATGATTATACCGGGTTTGAAATTGAACCAAGTGCCAGGGTTGGATATTATCCTAATCCAAATAATACTATATGGGCGGCGCTATCAAGGGCGGTGAGAACGCCAAACCGTTCCGAGAATGATTTATCATTAGTGGTAGCGCCAGGTTATGTAAGATGGGTTGGAAACCGTAATTTTGAATCAGAAGAAGTAATAGCTTATGAATTAGGTTACAGGCTGAAAGCTACTGATAATTTATTATTTGATGCTACAGCATTCATAAATAAATATGAGAAATTGCGTACCAATGAATATACAGAGGATAACATACCTGATGATACAGTAGCGGGACTTCCGTTTGATAATAAGGCCAGGGCTACCAGTAAAGGTTTTGAACTTGCTTCTAACTGGTCTGTAACCAATAACTGGAAGTTAAAAGGTTCATATACATTTTTAACAATGAATATTGAAACTGTTGATGATAGTGTTGATACTCTGGTAACCGGACAATCAGGTATATCACCTAAGCATCAATTTGGTATACAATCACAAGTGTATTTACCATTCTCGGTTGAGTTGTCTAATAGTTTATATTATGTTGATAATTTGCCTAATATCGGAATTCCTGGTTATTACAGATTTGATTCACGTATTATGTGGACAGTAAAGCCTGGTCTTGAACTTAGCCTTGTGGGGCAGAATTTACTTGATGACCGTCATCAGGAATTTTCACAGCCGCTTAATGGTGCAGCTAACGAAATAGAACGAAATGTGTATGCAAAAGTAACTGTAAGATTTTAATTATGCAATTGAAAAACGGCCATTTATATTGCTGTATTCTAGCGATATTGTGCTTTACAGTGTCGCCTGCGCAGTTGCGCGCCCAAAGTTTCTCTGAAAACCAGATTAAAGGCGCATTCCTATATAAAATCACTAAGTTTGTCCGCTGGGAAAATGATAAAAAAGTAAACCTATGCTTCATAGGTGAGAAGGAAGATGCATCTGGCGAAACGGTAGGCAAAACGGTTGCATCGCTTGCCAGCAAAGAAAAAGGCAAGTTCGAAGTTTCCAGGGATGTAAATATCAATGATATAAAAAATTGCAACCTGCTATTCATCGGTTCAAAAGCCGAACCCAGCTTGCAGGATATATTGGCAATCCTTGAAACTCAGCCTATTGTAACCATCAGCGATATAAGCAGCTTCACGCGAAGGGGAGGGATGTTCGGCTTTTTTAAGCAAGATAATAATGTTTCTGTAGAACTCCATTTCCAAAATGCTAAAAAAAGTGGTATAAAAGTTAATTCAGCCTTACAGGAAATGATTACAATTATAAAATGACAAACAATAACCAGATTACAGGCATCATGTGGATGCTGCTGCATTGCCTGCTTATATCCATTATGTCTGTAATGATTGTGGTGATGTCGGAAAAGTTCCACATATTCCAAATCGTGTTTTTCCATAATTTTGTAGCGTTCCTGTTCACCATGCCTTTCGTTATTAAAACCGGGCTTGTTGCCAATCTAAAAACCAAAAAGCTCCCTTTGCATTGCCTGCGCGCTGTTCTGTGCGTTGTGTCACTTGCGATGTATTTTTATGCTATAACCATTATTCCACTCACACAGGCAAGGGCTATTGCTTTAAGCGCCCCGCTTATCAGCACATTACTTGCAATTTTCTTCCTGAAAGAAAAAACCAATTTTCATAAATCCATAGCACTTTGTATAGGATTTATAGGGTCTATAGTGATTTTGCAGCCGGAAAGTGTAGAATTTTCCTATGCCATATTATTGGTGGTGGGGGCGGTGTGCATGTGGTCGGCTATTGATATGATAATGAAAATCTTAAGTAGCGACGCAACAGAAACCCAGATTTTTTACCTTACGGCGATTATGTCATTATTATCATTGCCGGGCGCAATATATTACTGGCAAACACCGGAAAATTATTCTGACTGGTTGTGGTTATGCGCTATCGGCGTGATTTTCCTGGTTAATGTGCTGGCTCTTTTTAATGCCTTTAGATATGCCGATGTTACAACTATAATGCCGTTCGATTTCACAGGAATGGTATTCACCGCCATTATCGCCTATTTCGCCTTCGATGAAATTGTTAAATTGGAAGTTTTCCTAGGGGCCGCGGTGATTGTGCTGAGCAGTATTTATATTGTAAGAAAAGAATCTATTAAAGATAAACATGTGCCGCAGTTAATTGTGCCGGAATGATTCCTAGCAAAAACGCTATAGCATAAAAAAACCGCCCATAAGGCGGTTCTTTTATTTAAGAATTGGTTTTAAACTGTAGCAGCCTTAAGCACCATCTCCTCAATTGCCTTCTCACCAAAACCTTCGATGAACGGCATCAAGATTTTTGCAAGTGGTGCATATTTTTCGTCGCCAGATTTGCGGCCATCATAGATTATACGGTCTTCATAACCAGTAATCCATAAGGCTTCAGGGTTGCGCTTGGCGATAATCATATCGCTTTGTAATTCACCATAAGGGCTGCGGTGGAATTTAAATACCACCAAGCCTTCGCCGAATAACTCGGTAACTAAGGCTTTTATAGCTTCAGGTAATTTACTAAGGCCAAGTTTTTCAAGGCTAGGTGCATCTATCACTGAAACCATTTCAAGCTTGCCAGCTTCGGTAGACATACAGAAGCGGGATTTTTCAATACCTGAAAGGCCGATTTGTGATTGGCGGTGTATATCCCAAGTGCGCTCAACAGGAACAGCAAAAGCTTTGTGGCCTTCAATTTCACGGCACTGGAAGTAATAGTGGTTATTCACCCCTAGGCGTTTTAATTCCTTCTGCATAAGGTGTAATACTTCAGGATCATCATTCACCTGGTCGATAATCGGGGTTTGGTTTTCAAGCGTAACATAATGGCGGCCACGCAAATTGATAATAGCTTTTTCAACTAATTCAATACGTTTATAACCACCATCAGGCCCAACTAAATACTGACCGTTTTCCCTGCTTCTTTCCAGTAATTCATCAGGATGGGTAAAATGCACCATGAATGCAATACCGACACGCGGGTGGAGTTCGTGGAATAAATCAAGCATTTCAAGGAAGTTTGAATCAAATCGCTCTGGAAAAAATGCTAATTCCTTTGTGCCTATCCTGATCATTCTAACGCCTGCATTGGCAAGGCCGTTCATATAATCAAACAGGTTTTTGTTGGAAAGTACCATAGGATCGCCGCCGGAAAGCAATGCTTCGCGAATAGGGATAATCTTATCCTTCATAGCCATGCCTGGCTTATTATGCTCTAAGGCTTTAATATTATGTTTTTTGATGTAATCTGATATTTCAATAATTGAGCCGATATCTTTTTCGGTTTTTCCCGTAAGGAAATCCGAACGGTAGCAATATCTGCACCATGAACTGCAAGCCCTTACTACATATAGAAGCACTAATTCATATTTGTGCAACAATCCTGGAACTGGGCTGTATTTCAACTGGTTAGATGGATCACGTTCGCCGGATAAATCTTCTGTTTCTTCAGGGCGTGCTTTAATAAGATTAGTGATTGCCTTACTGCGTGAGGCTAAATCCATATAATATGCGGTTGCGCGTGGGGGTAACCTATCAGCGACACCGGCTTTTTTAAGGGCGTCCAATTCGCTATCAGAATAGAATTTTATTCCGCCTTCATTAACATAAGTTTCGTATTGGTAAATATTGTGAGTTATATAACGCTTGAAATGGCTTTCTTTTATTGAACCGTATATATTTGCAAGACTTCCGCGTACCTCTTTTTTCTTTTTTGGTCTGGTACTTACTATTACTTTCTTCTTTTCTGTAGACACAAATAATCCTTTAATAAATGAGCAAATCCCCCAATGTTTCAGCTATACCAATATATAATAACTATGCAAGAATATCTTGTTGTGCAATGCACAACCCCATCTCTCCACCTTCGGTTGAGTTTTAGCTGTTGTTATACGCCATAATTAAAAGATAAGCCTATGATTTAATGGGTTATAATAGGTGGTTTTAAAGTAAAGTATTTTTGACAGAAATCCTAGAAATAATACATAATTAAATTTTAAAAATAAAAAGAAAAACACTGGAAATGCGCCTGATATAGATGTATATTGCATATCAAAATAAATAACAAATTAAGGAATAATAAATGCGCTGGATAGATACACACGTACATATATTTTCTGATAATGAAAATGGACCAGTATTGCTTGCTAAAAATACCCAGAACACCGCGGAGGCGTATTTGTCATCTTTGACCAAGAATAAGCCAGAGGCTGTTGTGGTGGTGGATTTTAGCCAGACTGAAACATCTGATAATGTAATAAACAGTCTGGATATATTAAAGAAGAAAGGCGTTTCTGCTTGCGGAATTATCAAGGGAAATCTTGATGATGAACGCACTAAGAACTGGCTTAAAAGACCCGATATAAAAGGCATCAGGCTTTATGCTAAAGATTCTGTGCCGGATGTGTCTGATGAAAGATGGCAGGAAATCTTTAAAGTTCTTGAGTATGATAAGAAACACCTGCTTATTTTTGGTACAAGCGCAAATGTTGCCGAATTGATAACCCAGGTTCCTGCCGGTATAACCATTCTGGTTGACCATCTTGGCATGCCTAATGTTTTCATGCAGGGCAAGGATGTAGAGTTTGCCAGGCTTCTTGAGGTTTCCAGAAGAAGGGGTAATGTATATTTCAAAGGCCCTGGATATAGAACAAGCCTTGATTTAGCTAAAGTAAAGCCTGTAATAGGCAAAATTATAGCTATGCTTGGTGCGGATAAATTAATACTAGGCGCAAGTGATGGCCCTTTTGCAGGTGCTGTGCTTGATTTATCACCTGAGTATGAAGGTAAGAATTTTTCTGAAGTGATGGATTATGATAAAGTATTTAAATTTATAAATGAGTTAGCTAAATCGGTAGCAAATGGTGTTTATGCTGATAAATTACTTTATGGCAATGCCAAAAAACTATATGGATTTTAACTTATAATAGTAAGTTGTAATCGTGGTATTTTAGGGCTATCGCATTAAAACCATGATCCGCAAGAATTGATGGAATATGTTACGTTTCCTCGGGCAGGCGCACTAGTGTCTGGTAAACGTAATTTCATTGTTAAAAGAAAATGACCCTCACCCCTTGTACTAGGTTTTGCCCAAGATTTGGGGTGCTGTCCGGGATTCATATTCCAGAGTCCTTTATAATTACAAATGTCTCTGGAATATGGATCCGGGATACCAACAAAACCTAGTGGTGTTAGCATTCGAGATATTCGAGTATGGCCACGTCTGCCACAAAGCGAACTATAGAGCGTTATCGCTTTTCAATAATCATAGAAAATCCTGGCGATAATTGACTCAAGATGAGTATAATGTCATCTCTGTTAATGGAAATATAAAAGACCTCTGTATGTGAGGGATTTTTTAGTGATACCGCCTCCTTATCTAATCACCCGCGTCGTCGTGCTGCGGTCTCGTTGTGCTCACGTATGTTTAATACGCTCCGCGCACCGCAGCCGAAACTCCTAGCGGATCGATTGATAAGGAGGCGGTATGAGCTATAAGAGCGCCGGTCCGCAAAGCCGTAAGTGTAAAGACTTGCATGGGGATTTGAGGGCGGACGTGATGAACTTAATCGCTAAAACAGAATTCTTTCTAATGGTGGGTAAACTATATGGGTATTTTAACTGGTAAAAAAGGCCTGGTGGTTGGCATTGCCAATGATGCCTCAATAGCATGGGGATGTGCCAAGGCATTCCGCGATCAGGGTGCGGAGCTGGCCATAACCTATCTTAATGACAAAGCTAAAACTTATGTGCAGCCGTTAGCGGATGCGCTACAGGCACCGATTTTCATGAAGCTGGATGTAACACAACCGCAAGAGCAGGAAGCTCTATTTGCCGCGATTACAGAAAAATGGGGCAAGCTGGATTTCCTTTTGCATTCTATCGCTTTTGCACCAAAGGCGGATTTGCAGGGGCGCGTTGTAGATAGTTCCGCAGAAGGCTTTGCCCAGGCTATGGATGTTTCCTGCCACTCGCTGATGCGCCTTACTAGAGCTGCCGAGCCTCTGATGAAGGACGGTGGTTCCATAATTACTATGAGCTATTACGGTGCTGAGAAAGTGATAACGCACTACAATATAATGGGGCCGGTTAAGGCTGCATTGGAATCCAGCGTTAAATATCTCTCTGCAGAACTTGGAAGCGCGTCTATCCGGGTGAATGCCCTTTCTGCTGGGCCAGTTAAAACACGTGCCGCTTCCGGCCTTGCGGATTTTGACAATTTGATGGAAGAAGCTGCCAGCAAGGCCCCATTGCATCAATTGGTAACTCTGGAACAAATTGGCGAAATGGCTGCATTTCTTGTTTCCGATAATGCGAAGCAAGTAACCGGGCAGACTATCTATGTCGATGCGGGATATAATGTGAAAGGCTAACAGTGCCTCATGCTATCCATTATCTTCACAGTTAGAACCAGAGGTAGTAAAAACTTATTTTACTTGTTTTAAAATGTATAAATTTAAGGTAATTTTATAAATAGACCAATTTTAGACCCTGACAATTCTGGGGATATTCTATTCAAGACCTCTGCATAATAATTCAGGTATATTTTTCTTATGGTTACAGAGAAGATTAAGAAATCTGATGCTAAAGCGCGTAGCATGGAGCAATTACTACAGAAGGCTGTGTCTGATGAGTATAATTCCTATTACTATCAGCAATTTCTGACAGAAGTATCTCATTATCTCCGTCCATTTATAGCCAGAAGGATTCCATCTGCTGATATTGAAGATGTTTTACAGGAAATATTAGTTTCAATTCATAAAGCCAGGCATACCTATGATGGTAAGCGTTCTATATTGCCATGGATTTCAGCTATTGCCCGTTACCGTGTTGTAGATTACTTACGCAGCCATTATTCAAAAATACAATATGCACATGTAGATGTTTCAGAAATGCAGGATTTTTTGGGAGAAGATGTAACTAAACCATCTGACCTCTCCGAATATATAGTTGAAGAGGTGGAAAAATTACCAATGAAACAGAAAAAAATTCTTCATTTGATACATACAGAAGGTTATACGGCAAAAGAGGTGGGGGTGCAGTTAGGTATGAATGAATCTGCCGTAAAAGTATCAGCTCACCGTGCCTATAAGCTAATAAAATCAAGATTACCAATATGACTATAAAAACAGAAGAGCTCATTAATTCCCTGGCACAGGATTCTACGGTTGTAAAGCAGTTACAATCACCGTTACGCCTGTCTTTTTATCTTCTGGGCATATTAATTATTTACGCCGTAGTAACGGGGTTTACAATTGGCATAAGGGAAGATTTATTAACACAATTGGGCCGCCCATTTTTCATTGCTGAAATTTCATTACTGTTATTAACAATATTCAGCAGTGTTCTTGCCGCAATGTTTCTTTTATTTCCTGATGGATACCAGAAGAAAGGAGTGTTGTACTGGCCACTATATAGCCTATGTGCATTTATTTTAATTATGGCGGTGCAGGTTTTCTTTCCGTTGGATTCAAGGATGGTTATTCCAACTGGCAAGGTGCATTCAATGGAATGTACAATATGCATTGCATCTATAACCATAATACCATCGGCTTTAATGTTTGTATTGTTACGTAAGGGAGCGAGTGTTTATCCTTTTCTCTCAGGGGTTTATGCTATGATTTTGTCTTCTGGTGTAGGATGCCTTATGTTACGTTTATCTGAGGCAGATGATTCCCTGATACATCTGGCCTTGTGGCATTATATACCTATATTACTGTTTGCAGTTATCGGTGCTTTTATCGGCAAAATATTTCTTAAATGGTGATGTAACTTTTTTCATAGACAATACGAATTAACATGTTGTAAGTAATACTTATACTCATTCTGTCTCAAACTACCGATTATAATGCCTCGTCTTTATTTGTTATATAAAAAAGTTAAATCTTTGAAATAGGCCACTATTACTTCAGATTTAACTTTTCCCTATAACAAAAAATACTTGATTCTAATCGGTAGTTTGAAACAGAATGAGTATACTCTTTATTAATAACTAATAAATCAAAGGATTTTTTTTATGAATAAAACTCTTCTATGCGCTGCAATTGCAGGTGTTATTGCTGCTGGCACTGTTACTGCTCAGGCTGCTGATAAAGAAAAATGCTATGGTATTGCTAAAGCTGGTAAAAATGATTGCAAATCTGCTGATGGTGCGCATTCTTGTGCTGGCCATGCAACAGAAGATAATTCGCCAAACGAGTGGAATTTTGTTGAAAAAGGTCAATGTGAAAAAATGGGCGGAACCACTGAAGCTAGTGGATCAATGATGATGATGAAGAAAGAAGATAAGAAAAACTAAATGTTAATAACCAGGTGGCTTATGGGATTTCCTGTAAGCCACTTTTTATCAATAGCTTCTTTATTTACTAAATATCCGCTCCTGAGAAGCTACGGAAGAAATATCAAACTTAAATTTTAGCCAAATAGGCTCTAAAACCTATTTCAAGAAAATTTATTTTAAAAAGTAACATAGATTTAACATAAGTATGTTACCATAGTTTTGTAAAGCTAATATATTAGGAAATTAAACTATGGCAACTTCTGAGACATTAGAACAGATTCGTAAAGCTGGTGAAGAAGCTTCCGGAAGATTTGCAAAATCTAAGGATAATAAACCTGCATATACGACCAGAGCATGGACGGGAACTTTTATTTTCCCAATTATTGGTACGATAATTGGTTTATTTGTAAAGAGTGAAGGTGTAGAAAGTTTTGAACGTGGTATAGTTGCTGCTAAAAAGAATGCAGAATATATCAAAGCTAAGGAGCTTGGTATTAATGGCGAAGAACTTGCAAAATTTGGCAAAGATGCCGCAGTAGCAGAAAAATTGCATGATAAAATTCAGCCAAATGATCGTGTATTCTGGGGAGCTACAATTGGAATATTCACATTAGGGCCTTTGCTTCCATTAGCTGCTACAGTTATTAATATGGTAGATAGAAGCTTTGCTAAAAGAGAAGCAAGAAAAGCTGGTGATAAATTATATACAGAAATAGTAAACGAGTCTAAAGAAACAAAAAGAGAAGTTTCCTAATTTATATATCTCCAAAGCTTGCAGATATACATTGAAAACTACAGGATAAATTAGCATCAATTGCAATAAAATTATAGGGAGCCTCAGTTGGTTTTACTGCCAGCATGGTTTCGTTGTCAAAATGTGCCGCCCAGTAAATGCCAAGTTTCTCACACTGGCTTTTTATATATTCGGGCTTATTTCCCCCGCATATGAAAAGATGGTCATTTTCCTTAAAAACGAAGCGCTTTTTGAAACATTCCAGCACCGCCAATGCTTCTTCAAAACTGCCAAGGTGGCTGCGCGAACGAAGGCGCACTTTCATTAATATATCATCTTCATAATTATGACCTATTGCGCTTGATAAACCATCCGGCAGATTGCTTGTAAAGTCTTTATTATAGCGGGTAAGGAATTGCAGGCCGGTTGCAAGAATCGGCAGGCAGTGATATTTCTGTGCAAGATTATATATTTTCTGCCAGTTAATATGTTCAGGGAATTTATTTAATATCAGCAAGGCATCCGATACCCAGCGCACCGGTGATAAATGGTTCCATTCCACCCCATGTAAAATAGTGCATAGCAAATTTATGGTGGGGGAAAGGGTTGCCCATTTATGCCCCATAAATATTGTATGTTTAAGTTCCCAAATATCATTTACATCGAAAAAATCAGCATTAAGATTTTCGCAAGGCCGCCAATGCACATCTACAATACTGCCATTTGCATGGCGGTAAGTGCTGGCATAGGAAAAGCGTATCCTTTCAGGGTTTGGTATGTCTTTGCATTTCCAGCCATGCTCGCGTAAAATTCCATCCACAGATATTAAATGCGCCTGATTAATTAATATATCTATGTCAGACATCGGCCTTGAGCCTAAATCATCATAAAGCGACAAAGCATTTGCCATACCTTTTAATAAAACCACTTCAATATTATTCTTTTCTAATAATTGAACAACTTGCAAAATATTCTTCATTTGCAGGGCATTTTCAAAATAGCTTTTTTTCCAGATACCTTTTAATAAATCTATTTCTGCAATTTCATTGTTAGTAAGCGAGCCACTTAGTTTTTTATATATAAAAGGCAGTAGCCGCGCCGCGCCAGCTTCAAGCTTATAAAGTGAATGGTTTTCGGTAAATTCCTGCCATGTCTTGCATAAGCTTGTATCTGGTAATAGGAATAAAATATCCAGTAATTCCATTTGCGTTTTAGTAGGCAAAGCGCCGCCTTCATGCTCTTTTGGAATAAACAGCCCGGCATATTCAAAATTCAGCGAATCCAGCACTTGATGGCTATCTGGCTTGCCTGCATCGGGATATAAAGAATCCAACTCGAATGCGCGCGCTAGATATTCTTTTGCCTGTGCGGTACCCCCAATCAGTTCAGCATAAAAATATAAAAATGCAGCATTGCAATCTGCATGGCTTACATATGGCTTAAGCATCTGGATTAGTTGCAATGCTGTTGTTTCTTCATCAAACAATGCCACTCTTAATTTTACTACTTCAATATAAGGATTAGGTTTATTTATTTGTTTTAAATGCTGCACGATAGGCTCTAATCTTTTCCTTATAGATTCTAAATTATATCCGCTGCGCAGCATTGCTTCTAGCAAAAACGCCTGTCCTTTGGCATCAAGATTTCCAGATTGCTCAATATGCAAAGCAATATTTATTGCCTCGGAAAAACGCTGCTGGCGGCAAAATAAATAAAATTGCTGCAAATGGATAAGGTTTGCAAATTCAGTTTCGCGGAAAAAAGCTTCATGGAAATTACGCTCGGCATTCTTAAAGAATCCGGCATATAAATTAAAAATCCCAAGTGCTGCAAAGCTGTTTGCTTCTGCTGGAAAAAATATTTCTGTATAGCGCGCAATTATGCAGGCAAATAATTTATCATTCTTTTCAAGATAAAAAAGCACATGCGGAACTGCGTTCCATGAGCTGTGCTCTGTTCCCTCTCCCACTGGGAGAGGGTTAGGGAGAGGGTCTCTTGAAAATATTTGGGAATCAGAACCCTCACCCGGATTCCTTACCAATTTTTGAAGAAAAAAATTGGAGTAATCCGCCCTCTCCCAAGGGGAGAGGGGATCAAAGCTTCTTTCCTGCAATAAATAATTATCAATAAGGCCAGTAACCGTTTCCAGCCCATTCCAAGGCACTAAATCTGGAATATGTTTATATAAATCAACATCATTATAAAGGCAGCATAAATAAGCGGCTATATGGTGAAATGGGTGCCCATGCGGAGCATTTTTAAGCAAGACAGGGGAAATTTTGCGGTACGCAGATTCATGCCGCGCTTCATAAAAATCCAGACAGATATCTTCAATGCGGGTGATTGCATTATCAGGGGCATAGCTTTGTGCTTTATTTATAAGCCAACTGGCGGCTTTGGTATTTCCCTGTCGCAAAATCACATGCGCCGCCATTGCATAGGCTTCCGGCTGGTCTGGCGTTTGCTTGATTAGCTGCTTTAAGATAGCATCAGCCCCCACCCAATCGTTTTTATCACATAGTGCTAATATATTTTGGAATTTCACTGTTTATCCATGGTGTTTATTTGGTTTATTCTTCCATATCAAATCTTTTTCGTTAGTAGTGGATTAACCTATGTAGCACGTGTCCCCGCCTTCGCGCACTACTGTCCGGTAAAAATTATACATAACATATCTCCATCTGATTTTGCGTTATATATCTGGATTGTCGTTGTTTTTCTTTGTAGTAATTTTTACTTTTACGCTGAAATAGAGTTGATCAATAGTATGAAGGCTACCGCTCTCAGATAAATGGCTGTAAATCATCGCCACAAGATGGCTGTAACTGCTGAATTTCTTCGCATACCGATCACCTTTATGTTGTTCAACCGATTTCCTGAATATTTCCCGAGGAAAAGATTTCATTATATCTGCAAATTTGCTATTTATGTACATGGGCAGGCTTCCTTTTGTATTTTTAAGTTGTCGTAAACCTAAATTATACTAAAAGTGACAGCCTGCCTCAACATTATCCAATAGCTAAAATCTTTTACCGGATAGTAGCCTGCGCGGGGACACGTGCCACATTCGCATTTTGGGTGTATAATGGCTAATTATTAAGTGGAATTACTATAAAAGTGCAAATTATCAGTCTAAGTGCAGGTGTTTATTATCTTACTTGCACTAAAATCTATGCGGTATTACTCCCACTCAATAGTTCCGGGTGGTTTTGAAGTTATATCGTAAACAATCCTGTTTATGCCTTTCACATTATTAATAATGCGTGTGCTTACACCGCGCAGGAATTCATGGGAAAAGTCGTAGAAATCAGCAGTCATGCCGTCTGTGGAAGTTACGGCGCGAAGGGCGCATACATATTCATAAGTGCGGGCATCGCCCATAACGCCAACGGTTTTAACCGGAAGCAACACAGCAAATGCCTGCCATATTTCGTTATATAATCCGGCTTTCCTTATCTCATCTATATAAATTGCATCTGCTTCTTGTAATATTTTTATTTTCTCACGGGTGATTTCACCAGGAATCCTTATTGCAAGACCAGGGCCAGGGAATGGGTGGCGGTTAATTAATTCATCGTCCATGCCAAGCTCGCGGCCAAGTGCGCGCACTTCGTCCTTGAATAATTCGCGCACAGGCTCCACCAACTCAAGCTTCATATAGTCAGGCAAGCCGCCAACATTATGGTGAGATTTAATGGTAACTGCCGCATCACCATGCACAGAAACAGATTCAATAACATCCGGGTAAAGCGTGCCTTGCGCCAGGAACTTTGCATCTGTGATTTTTGCCGCTTCCGCTTCAAAAACATCAATGAATGAGCTGCCGATGATTTTACGTTTCTGTTCAGGGTCTGAAATCCCTTCTATTTTCTTAAGGAATATATCGGAAGCATCCACTACCTTAATAGGTATATGGAAGCGCTCCTTAAAACGGTTTTCAACTTCTTCGCGTTCGTTTTTGCGCAAGAGACCAAGATCAACGAAGATGCAGGTTAAGTTATCACCAATGGCTTTGTGTATAAGTGCAGCTACAACTGTGGAATCCACCCCGCCGCTAACGCCGCAGATAACCTTGTTATTGCCAACCTGCTTGCGGATTTTTTCAACGGCCATGCTAAGGAAGTTGTGCATATCCCAGCCATTTTCGCAGCCACAGATTTTATGAACAAAATTATTGATTAACTTTTCCCCATTTGGCGTATGGGTTACTTCCGGGTGGAATTGAACGCCGTATAGTTTTTTCTCTTCATTGGCGATTGCTGCAAATGGTGCGCCTTCGGATTTTGCTATTACTTTGAAACCTGCAGGGAGTGAATCAACCCTATCCCCATGGCTCATCCATACTTTATAATTCTCGCCGCTTTCCCAAAGGCCCGTAAATAATTCAGTATCAGAGGTAATTTCAATATAAGCGCGGCCAAATTCGCGGTGGTTGGAGCTTTGTACTTTTGCGCCCAGCAAATCACACATTAATTGCTGGCCATAACAGATGCCTAGCACTGGCACACCATATTCAAACACATCTGTATTAATGCGTGGGCTGCCACCTTGCGTTACAGAAGATGGGCCACCAGAGAGAATTATGCCTTTCGGAGAAAACTGGCCTAAGAATTCTTTATTTATTTTTTTATATGGGTGGATTTCGCAATAAACATTTGCCTCACGCACTCTGCGGGCTATAAGCTGGGTTACTTGCGAGCCAAAATCTACAATTAATATCTTTTCCATATGCGCTACCTTTAATTTTGCGGCAAGTTATACTCGTAAATTAAGAGGATGTTAAATGTTTTTTTAAGTTTAAAACATTCGGTTTCAGCTGGTTTCTTCTGATGTATGAAGCCTGACACTTATTTTTGCTACTTATTCACTACAAATTAATAGATTGTTAATATTTGCCATGTTATAATCAGTTGATGGCGCTTCTGATATAAGCATGTGTTTTATAAGTATAATTTGTATTATTATTGTGATTTGTATTAATACTGATAATAAGAAGCAAGGTGCTTTACTTTTATATCTTTTTAAGATACCGTTAATATATGGGGGCATGTAAGTATATGTCTTCAGGAATCGTCAATAAACGTTAAAAGATGGAGTTCCATTATGCAGATTTCTGTATCTGGTAAGCAAATTGATGTTGGTAATGCACTTAATGAGCATATTAATAATGAGTTACAAGCAGGTGTTACTAAGTATTTTGAACACGCAGTGAGCGCTAATGTTATATTATCGAAACTAAGGCATATTTTTAATGCAAGTATAGTAGTAAATGACGGAACTGGTATGCACCAGCTTCTAAAGGCCAGCGGTGATGGCGGTGATGCCTATGCGGCATTTGACCAGGCTTTAATACGCATGGAGAAACAATTAAGGCGTTATAAACGCAAAATTAAAAACCACCATAAATCAAGGGTGGAAAAAGATGTTGAAATGGCTGCTATGATGGGTACTAAATATGTACTATCAAGCCTTGAAGAGGATGAGGATAAAAGCACTGAAAATGATTCGCCTTTGATAATCGCGGAAAAGCCAGCACAAATTGAAATACTTTCGGTTAGCGATGCGGTTATGCGTATGGATTTAGGCGAGCTTCCTGCCGTTATGTTCATCAATAAGAAAAGTGGTGAGATTAATGTTGTATACCGCCGGGAAGATGGCAATATATCCTGGATTGATCCTGGGCAGATTACAGTAAAAAAGAAACGTAATGCGGCATAATTGTTAATTAATCCCGGTATGTGTTTAGCATACCGGGTGTTTACTTTAAATAAATGGCTTTGCTATGAGTGGTGCAAGATTTACAGGATTTTTGTTGTTAGCTGGGGTTGGCGTTGTGGCGCTGGGCCAGGGTGACTTAAATTCTATTAATTTACAGAACTTAAACCTTGCTGAAATAGAAAGATACTTAAGCACTATAGATTTAGGCCCGCTAAATGGAATGCTTGCCGATATGAAAGAAGCCGCTGCAACTATTAAGAAGACTGTTATAGATTTAATGAATTCAGCGCCAAAAAGTTAATTCTTATCTTTTCTCAAGCTTCTCCAATATTTCCATCTTAGGCAATTATTCACCGGTAATCATTTGCGTTAGTTGAGCTTTTCACGCAGACTGGTTGATATCAGAGACCCGGAAATATGTTCAAATAGAAAATTACAATGAATAAGTTACATCCCGCCAGTGTTGATATAAATGAAGTAGAAAAATTCTCCCGTATAGCTGATGAGTGGTGGGATTTAAATGGGAAATTCAAGCCACTGCACAAGCTTAACCCGGTTAGGGTGGAGTATATAAGTAAAGGGATTCTGGATTTGGGATTTGGGATTGGCAAGGCCTG
This sequence comes from Alphaproteobacteria bacterium UBA6187, assembly GCA_002422795.1. Lineage (GTDB taxonomy): Bacteria > Pseudomonadota > Alphaproteobacteria > Rickettsiales > UBA6187 > UBA6187. The sequence continues at coordinate 27,606 of DITJ01000081.1, forward strand.
TAATCCTGCTAATATTGCAGAGCCTGTTTATAATAAAAAAACAAAGAATTCTTTGCCTATAGCTGAAATGGGTAGTTCCCCTAATCCCAAATCCCCAATCCCATCTCTTCTCGATATCGGCTGCGGCGGAGGCTTGCTTTCTGAACCCATGGCAAAACTAGGCGTAGAAGTTACCGCTATTGATGCTAGCGAAAAGAATATAAAAATTGCGAAGCTACATGCGGAAAAATCTGGGCTGGATATAAATTATCTATGCACCAGCGCGGAAGAGCTGGCTGCAAGTGGCGTGCAGTTTGATGTGGTGCTTAACATGGAAGTAATTGAGCATGTTGCGGATGTGGCAAGTTTTATGCAGGCATGTTGCAAGCTTGTAAAACCAGGCGGAATTATGGTTATAGCCACGCTCAACCGCACGATAAAGTCATTTGCGTTTGCAATAGTTGGCGCGGAATATATCTTAAACTGGCTGCCGCACGGCACGCATAATTGGGAAAAATTCCTGAAGCCTTCGGAAATAAATACCCATTTAGAGAAAAACAATATGCGCCTTGAGAATATTACAGGCGTTACTCTTAACCCGCTGAAAAATGAATGGCAGTTTTCAAAGGATATTGCGGTTAATTATATGATGCTGGCTGTGAAGTAGGTTCTGATAATTTAAATAATTGAAATGGCTGGATATAAAATATAGTTTATTCCTCCTTATTCACCAGATTTTAATTGGTATAAGCTACCCCTGCCTAGCGACCTAATCCACATCTGAATAAAACAGCAAAAACTACAGCTTCACCCCAAGCTCTTTTTCTTCCAGCTTATGTATTTCATTACGAAGCTCTGTTGCCCTTTCAAACTCAAGCTCAGATGCCGCCTTTAGCATTTCTTTTCGCAAATTATCAATATATTTGATAAGCGCTTGCCCGGTTAATTTAGGTGTTTTGCCGCTATCATCTTCTTTCCACTTCATGCTTGCGGCAATATTCTTTTTAATGCTGGTTGCAGTGATGCCATGTTTTTCATTATGGGCAATCTGGATATTGCGGCGGCGTGTGGTTTCTTCCAAAGCCTTATTGATGGAATTAGTCATTTTATCGGCATAAAGAATCACGCGCCCATCCACGTTACGGGCAGCGCGGCCAATGGTTTGGATGAGGGATGTGGTGGAGCGAAGGAAGCCTTCTTTATCTGCATCAAGTATGGCAACCAAGCCGCATTCTGGGATATCAAGCCCTTCGCGCAGTAAGTTAACCCCAATTAATATATCAATCACACCGCGCCTTAAATCCTGCAATATTTCAACGCGTTCCAGCGTTTGTATATCCGAATGCAGGTAAGTTACCTTTAAGCCTGATTCCAGGAAATATTCGGCCAAATCTTCCGCCATGCGCTTGGTGAGCGCAGTTACCAAAATCCTATAGCCTTGCTTAATGGTTTTGCGGCATTCCATCATTAAATCATCAACTTGCGTATCAACCGGCCTGATTATGCAAGGTGGGTCTGTAAGGCCGGTTGGGCGGATTACCTGCTCAACGAATACCCCGCCTGTCCTATCCAGCTCAAACTGGTTCGGAGTTGCTGATACAAATATCGTTTGCGGGCGCATTCCATCCCATTCATCGAATTTAAGCGGGCGGTTATCCATAGCCGATGGCAGGCGGAAACCGTGGCTCACCAGGGTTTCTTTGCGTGACCTGTCGCCCTTATACATAGCGCCAACTTGCGAAACTGTAACATGGCTTTCATCTATAAATAAAAGTGCATCTTTGGGTAGGTATTCAAATAATGTTGGTGGCGGCTCGCCCGCAGCCCGACCTGATAAATAGCGGGAATAATTCTCAATGCCCTTGCACGCACCAGCTTCCTGTATCATTTCTAAATCGAACATGGTGCGCTGTTCCAGCCTCTGTGCTTCCAAATGATGCGCTGTACCGTGGAAAAATTCCAGCCTGTCTTTAAGCTCAATTTTAATATTTTCTGCGGCTTGCAAAATGGTGTGGCGTGGGGTTACATAGTGGCTATTTGCAAAAATGGTAATTTCATTAAGCTTGGCAATTTTCTCGCCAGTAAGGGAATCAATTTCAATGATTTCTTCCAACTCATCGCCAAAGAATGCCAGGCGCCAGGCGCGGCTTTCCAAGTGGGCCGGGAATAAATCGATAGTGTCGCCGCGCATACGGAACGTACCGCGCACGAAATTAACATCATTCCTATCGTAAGAAAGTTCGATAAGCTGGCGCATGAATTCATTTACATTTAACTTCATGCCTTTTTTAAGCAAGATCGTCATTTTATAATATAATTCCGGCGAGCCGATACCATATATGCAAGAAACAGAAGCCACCACTATAACATCCCGCCGCTCAAGCATAGAGCGCGTTGCCGAGTGGCGTAGCAAATCTATCTGCTCGTTAATGGAGGAATCTTTTTCTATATAAAGATCTTTTTTAGCAACATACGCTTCGGGCTGGTAATAATCATAATATGAAACGAAATATTCCACCGCGTTATTAGGAAAAAACTCCTTCATTTCAGAATATAACTGCGCAGCCAGGGTTTTATTATGCGCCATGATTATGGCCGGTTTCTGCGTGCGCTCTATCACATGCGCCATGGTAAATGTTTTGCCAGAGCCTGTAACACCCAGCAGCACCTGGTCGCGCAATCCTTCATTCACGCCTTTTACAAGCGCGTTTATAGCTTCCGGCTGGTCACCAGCAGGGGAGAATTTTGAAACTACTTTAAATGGGTTATTCATATTGTTTTTAATATATAAAATTTGCTGTCATCCCGGAACCTAAAAAACCTTGAATTTGCTACTACAGCAAATTTTTAGGTTTTGTTGGTATCCGGGATCCATATCCCAGAGTCCTTTATAATTACAAACAGCTCTGGAATATGGATCCCGGGTATTAAGGATTCCTAAAGAATTTATGAAGTATAAATTCTAAGGACTCCTAAATCCCGGGATGACAGCGCCACCTATAAAACCTTATGTAATCAAAGGATATAAATCTATCCAATCAGGATTATCTTTTTCTATTAGACTGATTTTCCAATCCCTATGCCATCTTTTTATTCTCTTTTCGCGGATTATTGCTTCGGTTACATCGTTATGTATTTCATAATAAACCAGCCTTATAACATCATACTCTTTACTAAACCCTTCAAGTATTTTTTCTTTATGTTCATACACACGCTTTACTATATCGGATGTAACGCCTGTGTATAAAGTGCCATATCTACGGCTTGCTAGTATATATAAATAATACTGGTTCATGTAACTATCTATAATTAAGAAAATCTTGGTCTTGTCATCCCGGAAGGAAATCTAAGGCTCTAAGTGCGAGCCTAAGGTTTCCTAAATCCCGGGATGACAGTATGTTAGGTTATTTCAATAAACTATCCGGCTTTACTTCAAGGGCAAATGCAATTTTCATTAATTCTGTTATTCCAAATTTCGTTCGGCCCATTTCAAAATGGTCGATAGTTTCTGTGTTAAAGCCTGTTAATCTTGATAATTTCTTTAGTGTGAATTTACGTTTCATCCTGGCTTTATGGATATTTTGCCCGATTATTTTGAATGTGTTATTGAGCAATATCGTTTCGGCGTGTGTAAGCTGCATTGATTTTCTCCTTAATTTGTTTGGAAACAAAACGGCACCTTTTTAAAGGTGCCGGGAGTTGAAAATCGCCACAAAACAAGCGCAGGCTTATTTCCCTTGCGGGTATTATATTCACCTACTCCCGACGCAATATGTGCGGAAGTAAGGCTTGTTGATACGAGCCTAGAATAAATCAAACGTAGTTTTGTAGGGATTTTCAGCCCCTCAAATATAAAAATAATAGTATATTTACTTGAAGTCAAAATATATTCCTGTTTTATAGTTTATAAGATTTTAAGAATTTGTAGCGAATTAGTGGATACTGTCATTCCAGAAGCTAGTAAGGCTTCTCATGAAACAGGCTTCTTAGCCGTTTTCATGAGTTAGCCGAACTTGCTATCTGGAATCCAGTAATTTTTCTTTATAGAAACTGGATTCCAGATAATAATAAAACCTAGGATTTGTAAGGACAAATCCAATGTTTTCTAATTTCTGGAATGACAATATCAAGCAATTTTCTACAAGCTTTAAGGAAAATAATTAATAGGAAATACAAATGCCATCCGTAACCATATACACCACCAAAGTTTGTCCGTACTGCGTGAAAGCAAAAATGCTGCTTACCAAGAAAAATGTAAAATACCAGGAAGTTGACGCCTCAGATGATAAAGTTCGGGATGACATGATCCAGAAAGCTGGCGGAAAGCGCACTGTGCCGCAGATTTTTATAAACGGCAAGCATGTTGGCGGCTGCGATGATTTATATGCGCTGGAAAGTAAGGGGGAGTTGGATAAGTTGCTGGCTTAGTTTTCAACTTATGTCTGATAGTATCTTATTATACTCATTCTGCCTGAAACTGCCCCTTAAGCAAAACTAATCCCTTGCGCTAAATTAGGCGCGCCCACGCCATAATATGTAGTGCTGGTCTGTCTGCGCATATAGTTTTTCCAGGAATCGGAACCAGATTCACGCCCGCCGCCGGTTTCTTTTTCCCCGCCAAACGCACCGCCAATTTCTGCGCCGCTAGTGCCGATATTCACATTAGCAATGCCGCAATCGCTATATTGCTTGAACAGTTCGGCTTCACGTAAATCATTGGTGAATATGGCGGAAGATAGCCCTTGCGCAACGCTATTATGCTGCTCTATCGCATCTTCTAAAGTTGTATACGGCATAACATATAAAATAGGGGCGAAGGTTTCATGCTTGATAATTTCCACCTGCGTATTTATACGCACCAAGGCTGGATGCACATAATAAGCATCCTTATATTTATCTTCCAGCATACGCTGACCACCAAAAACTTCACCACCTGATTTTCGCACCTCTTCAAGTGATTTTTGCATATTATCAAAAGAAGATTTATCTATAAGCGGCCCTACCAGTGTGCCAGCTTCTAAGGGATTTCCGATTTTGCCACCCAGGCCAGAATATAAAGTTCTAAGATGTTCAAATAAATTATTATAAATAGATTCATGTGCAAACACCCTGCGGGTGCTGGTGCAGCGCTGGCCTGCCGTGCCTACTGCACCAAATAATATTGAAGGTAAGGCTACATCCAGGTTAACCGATGGGGTGACTATCACCCCATTATTTCCGCCAAGTTCCAGCAGGCATTTGCCAAACCGTTTTGCAACAACTGGGGCAACCGCGCAGCCCATGCGGGTACTGCCCGTGGCGCTGACTAATGCTATTTTCGGGTTGCCAGTTAATGCTTCACCAATATCTGCTTTGCCGATTATAAGTTCCATTAAGCCCTCAGGCACTTTCATTCCTGATTTTGCTACTGCTTTTTTAAAAATATGTGCGCAGGCAAGCGCGGTGATTGGGGTTTTTTCGGATGGCTTCCACACCACACTATTGCCGCAAATAACCGCCAGTGCAAAATTCCATGCCCACACCGCAACTGGGAAATTAAATGCGCTGATAACCCCAACCACCCCAAGAGGTAGCCAGTTTTCCTGCATTACATGCTGTGGGCGCTCCGATGGAATAGTAAGCCCGCTGATTGTGCGGGAAAGGCCAACGGCAAAATCACAAATATCAATCATTTCCTGCACTTCGCCTTTGCCTTCTTCGAGTATTTTTCCGCATTCGATTGAAACAAGCTGTGCCAAAGGTTCTTTTTCTTTTCGAAGTTCATCACCTAAAATACGGATAAGCTCACCGCGCTTTGGGGCTGGAACATCGCGCCATATTTTAAATGCTGTTTCTGCATGAAGGATTTTTTGTGCGGAAGATGTAAGCGTATCTTCTTGCAGTTTTATAAGCAGGCTGCCGTCAATGGGGGAGTGTATAGCAAGTGTGCCAGATTCGTTTTTTATGTTAAAGTGGGTTAGGAGTTCTTGTATTTGCATAGTGGTATCCGTGTTAGATTTTGTATTAAAATCACAATTAACCCTCTTCCCTTGTACTAGAAAAAAACAGTGCATAGGTACTGTTTTTTCTAGTGCAAGGGGTTAGGGTGAGGGGGGTAATTAAATGGCAAAGAGTCCCCCCTCACCCGGATTTCTTACCAATTTTTGAAGAAAAAAATTGGAAAAATCCGCCCTCTCCCTCAGGGAGAGGGAACTACACAGCGCGTTTCCGCAATCACTCCCCATAATAACTCCCATTCTTAGTTTTAAGGAAATCAGCCAGTAATATTTCTTCCTGTTTCAAAAAACCTTTATCCGGCAGAATTCCTTTTGCCACCATCTCCACCACCGCAACAATGGAACATGCGGTAGTCCAGGAAATTGCGCGCCATTGCTCGCCTGCTATTTTTTTAGGGTAATATGCACGCACGAATTCATCGCGGCAGAATTCCTCCTTGCCGGATTTATCCTTCCAGCCTTCCACCGCGCTATGCACATAAACTACATCATCACTCACCGGGGGTTTGGCGTGGACTAATATCTCGCCTGCTTTTTTCCTATCTTCTTTCATGAGCAGTTCATGGAAGAAAAACTTCATCATTTTCATGTGGCCGGGATAGCGCATAGTTTTATAATTAAGCGCATCCACCTTGCCCTGATAAGTTTCGCAACAGGTGCCAAGACCGCCAGATGTTGTGAAAGCCTCAAGCTTTATGCCGTTTATTACTATAGTTTCCAAATCCTGCATGGCTGGAACTATTTTCACTAATCCTTCGCTTATCACTTCGCAATCATTCAAATATTCATTTACAACGCCTTCGGCTGACCAGTTAATAGCGTAACCAAGCTCACCTTTGGGGTGCTGTGGAAGCGCGCCAACACGCAGTTCAATAGTACGAACCCTTTTGAAATTACGAGCGAGGCTTGAGCCGACTATCGCAATAAATCCTGGCGCTAGGCCGCATTGCGGTGCCATAACGCTGTTGCTGTTAACTGCCATTTTTCTGGCATAGGCGGTTGTTTCCACATCTTCGGTAAGGTCGAAGTAATGGATGTTTTTCTCCGAAGCTATTTTTATAACGCCCTTGTTAAGGAAGTATGGCAGGCAGGAAATAACCGCATCATTCTTATCGAATAATTGCCTTAGGAAATTATCATCGCTTACATCGCCAAAAGTTACATCAAACGGCATTTTCTCGCGCACCCGGCTATCAACCCCAGTTACGGTAAAACCACTTTCCTGAGCTAGTATCGCCACCAATTCACCAACTTTACCAAGACCGAGGACGGCTATTTTTTTGATTTTGTTTGTCATACAGTAAGTAAATGTTTAGTGTTGTTATAGCGTTTCCCATTTTCATTTCTGCGTTGTTATTTTTCGGATTCATAAAATTCACGTAGGTTTACTACGCTAAAATTTTATTCACCTCAAATAACTTAGCAGAAATGAAAAGCGGAAACGCTATATATAGCAGTTAATATTATTCCTTGGTGTTTAACAAGTAAAATATCTATCATGTAAGAGCCTGAAGCAGTGATCTTTATCCGCTACAGCTAATTCCAAACAAGAAATTCATCAATACCTACTTTTAAGATAGATGCCAGCTTCATAAGCACCACAAAAGATATATTATGGGTGCCCATTTCATAGCGTTCAATAGTTTGGGTTCTAAGTCCGCTGATTTGCGAAAGCTTTTCAATAGTTATTTTGCGTTTTGCGCGCGCCTTGTGGATATTAAGGCCGATATTTCTATGATATTCGTTGAGGGATAAGGATTCTTCTGATGTAAGGTGCATGCTCATTTCAAACTCCTATTAATGTTTTTTACATTAACCACCAGTTTCCTGGTGGCCGGAAGTTCAAACAGCTGCAACGCGTCAGCCGCCATGCCCTTTAGCTTGCGCCTGGACATACGGCATGGCCAACCGGCCATAAAAGGCTCAGAAATAAAAAAACCACCCAGAATCCGGAGGGTGAAGACCGCACGTTACAGGAAGTGTTTGAGGCTTCCAGGGCAAATGCCCATAGGCTCATGTTAAATGATTGAAGTGCGGTTGTAAAGTCGTTTTAAAGAATATGGTTGTAATTTTTAGTTGATTATTAAACCACTAATTATATTATGGAATTTCCGCATATAATAGCCTGTGCGGAGGCCTGCTTCTATAGCAGGTTTTGCAGGAATAAATCCTGTTAGCTTGCTATAATCAGGCAGGTTTGTTTTAACTTCTAATTTTAGGAGGAAAGATGGATCCACTTGATCAAATAGCCAAGTTACGCGAAATAACCTGGCTATTTTTTGAGTTAGTTTCAGAAATTATCAAATTTTTGAACTAGTTTAAAAAGGGGGGGATGCATAGCCCAACAAGTTATCATCCCTTCCTGCAGCTATTATATATTACTTCCTGCCATTACGTCAATAATATACTTTCTCTACAACAGGGCCACCTCATAAATTTTTTACAAAGTGGTAATAAATCTGTATAGCTGAGATTTTTAACTTAAGCCAAGTAGGTATAAGAT
>DITJ01000099.1 GCA_002422795.1 Alphaproteobacteria bacterium UBA6187
AGGTTTAGCAGTTGGGATAATTAGCATACCTAACCTTCCCGCCATATATCTCTAAAAACTGCGCTTTGCCTTGTAATTCTGCAAATAATATGGAATCTGTGCCGGTCATCCACACTTGCGCGCCCATCGCCAGGAATTCCTCAAATAGTGCATTACGGCGGTTTATATCCAGATGAGCAACCACCTCGTCAAGAAGCAGCACCGGGATATTATTTTTCCACATGGCTTTTGCCCTGGCTTCGGCAATGATTATGGTAAGAAGCAGGGCTTTCTGCTCCCCGGTGGAGCAAAATTGAGCTGGCATGTTTTTCTGAATGTGCGTAACACAAAAATCACTACGGTGCGTGCCTATGTTAGTACGCCCTGCCCTTGCATCTTCACTACGGCAATCACGGATTTTTTTCTTTAATAATTCCTCTATTTCCAGCGCAGGGGCGGTGCCTATCAGGCTTTCCACATATCCATCAACTTTCAGCCCCGCCTTTGGGAACGCGGTTGGGGCAATATATACCGCATCTTGTATAATATTTATTGCATCCACCCTTGCGACAGCTATTGCCACCGCTTTTTCCGCCATTTTCGTTTCCAGCACCGAAATCCAGCTTGCATCACCATTTTCCTGTAATAATTTTGCCCGTTCGCGCACCACATATTCATAAGAATAAACAAGCGATGCATGTTCGGGATTAAAATTATATACAAGCCTATCAAGGAATTTACGGCGCTCAGATGAAGGGGCAAGGAATAACCCATCCATTTGCGGGGTTAACCACATAACACTGAAAGCGTTGGCAAGTTCTGCCTGGCTGCGGATTAGCTCGCCATCTATTTTTACTATGCGTTTATTGGCATTTGATGATACATCCCGCCCTGTGCCTATCTGTACTGTATCGTTTGCGGAGGTTATTTTTGCGGAGATAGCCCAAGGAGAAGAATTTGGGATTCGGGATTTGGGATTTGGGTATGCCTTATCACCAGCCCCTTCATAACCCGCTCTTTCTTCAATCCCAGATCCCCAATCCCCAATTCCTACCTTCCTATCCACCTCATCCAATTTCACTCCCCTAAGCCCCCGGCCTGGGGATAAAAATGAAATTGCTTCTAATATATTAGTTTTCCCTGAGCCGTTTGGCCCGGTTATAACCACAGGCTTATCGTTTATCTCCAGCGACAAATCATCGTAATTACGAAAATTTGAAAGGGAGAGCTTTGATATGGAAAAAGCAGTCGCGTTGTTCTGGGGTGCGGCTGGAATTTCAGTCATTTATTACTGCCCGAATCCTTTCAGCAAATCCTGCACATCTTTCACAGCATCCTTACCGCCGCCCTTCATATCCTTAAACTGGTCTTTTACCGACCGGATAGTATTTTCCATCGCTTCAGGATTTTGCAGGTTGGTTTTCAGCATACTTGCAAGGTCAGGAATGTAACGCAAATTATCAAACGGCCCTTGTATAAGCACTGGCACTTCCAGCCCCTGCTTACCTGCCTTTCCGCCAATCATTGGGTTTATGCGGTAATTAATAGTTTTTTGCGGCAGATCTACCGTTCCCTGACCTGCAACATTTAACATGTTAGTTTTCATACTTAAATCTTTATTGCTCAAAATTCCCTGGTTAATAGCAAATGTTCCGCTAAGGTCACTGAATTTAGTTACCTGCTGGGCGCTATTTACATTATTAAACGCTGCCGGCACATTGCGCATCATAGCTTCCAGGTCTATTCCTTTAATAGAACCATCATCAACTTTAAAGTTGCCGCTACCGTTTAAGCTTTTCATCACGCCCTGCATGGTTGTTAATTTTCCGTTCAAATTTACAGAAGAATTAAGTGTGCCGCTGAAACGGTCATGGCCGGTTGCATCTCGCAATAAACCTTCGGCATTAATATTGGTAAGGTTTACCTGTTTTGTAAATGCACCATCTGAATTAAGCGTTGCAGTAATTTTTGCATCCCCACCATAAAGTGCTGATGAAGGAACCGCAAATTTAAGCAGGCCATTATTTAATTGCGCATTGATTAATGTTTTCCCAAGTTTAATTTTCTCATACAGAATGCTGCCGAATGCAAGGTTCATATTAGCATTTACTGATTTAAGTGCCGATAAATCAATCTTATCATTGCTCCACTCGGCTGCAAATGCAGGGCTAACCAGCCATGAGGTTTTCTCAGGGGCGTTCTTTAAATACGGGTTTAAATCCAGTGATTCAGAAGCAAATGTTGCATCTATGCTTGGGGTTTTTTCTTCAAGCCCAACTTTTAATTTTCCTGCCAGTTTTATAGCATCAAGGGTAATTTCAGAATTATCCAGGGCAATATTCTTTGCACTTGCGGTTAAATTACCATTAACAGCAAGGGTAAGCGGGGTAGAGCCTTTCCATTCAAATGCCGAACCAGTCCATTTAGCAAGGTTTGGAATAGATGGCACTGCAAGAGCTAATTTACCTTTTGCAGTATTTTCTGAAGCCTCACCTGCATAATTAAGCGTTACCGGGGTTGATTTTATATCCAGGGCAAAATCGGAATTCTTGCCTTCCATTATCTGGTTTGGATTTGCAACCGATGCTTTGATAGTAACTTTTTCATTATTCCATACCGCATCGCCATCTGCATTAAACGGCTCTGAAATATCAGGCAGGGAGGCTTTCAGGTTTAATGATTTTAGTGATAATATTTTTTTGCTTTTTATGTCGTTATAATTAATTTCGCCATCGGTTATTTTAACATCGCCCAGCATAAGCCCGGCCAACATTGATGCCCCACCCCTGCTGGAATCTTCGGTTTTTTCCTTGGTTTTTTCGGGTGCTGCTGCTGTGCCAAATTCCCAATTAGGCTTACCATTTGCACTTACTTCTAAATTGATAATTGGTTTGGCGAGCACAAACTGCTGCACTTGTAATTTTTTCTGTATTAACTCTTTTAAACCAACTTTCAGGTTTAATTTTTCCACCTCAAGCAGGTTTTTAGCAGTGTAGCCTGCACCGCTAGAAAGGCTTACCTTATTCAATTCCACGCCTAGCACTGGGAATATGCTGGCCTTGATGCTTCCATCAATTACTAAATCACGCCCGGTTTTTTCCTTAACCTGGCTGATAATTTCCTGTTTATAGGAGTCCAGCGGTATTAAAAATGGAATAATAATTGCAGCAAGAACCAGAATAACAATTAATGTGATCGTGATTTTTATTAGTTTACGCATAGTTTTATCCCAAATTTTTATAACCGCTAACTTGTACTATTATTATTTTCTACATCAAGTTGCAATAACTAACAAATTTTAATGATATTTATGTAATAAATCTATCGGGAATATAATTATTAGGATTTTCTTGTGGTTAAATTAGTATATAACGCCTACTAGTTTTATAGCTTTAAATAATTGGAAAAACATGCCAGAATTCTCTTTCAAAATCAATGCTACAGAAGGCAAGGCCAGAACTGGCGCAATCCAAACGGCTCACGGTGAAATCCGCACCCCGGCATTTATGCCAGTTGGCACAGCCGCAACGGTGAAGGCGATGCTGCCGGAATCGGTAAAAGCAACAGGGGCTGATATTATTTTAGGCAATACTTATCACCTTATGCTGCGCCCAACGGCTGAGCGCATAGCAAAGCTTGGTGGCCTGCATAAATTTATGAACTGGCATGGACCGATACTCACCGATTCAGGCGGCTTCCAGGTGATGAGCCTGGCGCAAATCAGGAAAATAAAAGAAGAAGGCGTGCAGTTCCAATCACACATTGATGGCTCTAAGCACATGTTATCGCCAGAGCGTTCCATGGAAATTCAGCATTTGCTTGGGTCAGATATCACCATGATATTCGATGAATGCACCCCCTACCCCGCCACCCATAAGCAGGCGGAAGATTCAATGGGGTTAAGCCTTCGCTGGGCGGAACGTTCCAAAAATGCGTTTATAAAACGTGAAGGCTATGGTTTGTTTGGAATAGTGCAAGGCAGTGTTTATGAGGATTTACGCGAACAGTCAGCAGATGGACTTATAAAAATCGGTTTTGACGGCTATGCAATTGGCGGCCTTGCAGTTGGCGAAGGGCAAGAGGTAATGTTCAATGTGCTTGATTATACCACCCCGATGCTGCCACAAGACCGCCCGCGTTATTTAATGGGTGTGGGCAAGCCATCTGATATTGTAGGTGCGGTTATGCGCGGTGTGGATATGTTCGATTGCGTACTGCCAACGCGCTCTGGCAGGAACGGCCAGGCTTTCACAAGAAATGGCGCAATAAACATTACCAATTCCAAATATACTGATGATGCCACACCGCTGGATGCAGAGTGCAAATGCCCTGCCTGCACCAATTACAGCAAGGCATATTTGCAACACCTGGTAAAATCGAAAGAAATACTGGGCGCAATGCTGATGACATGGCATAACTTACATTACTATCAGGATTTAATGGCAGGAATACGAGAAGCTATTACGGCTGGTAAATTTGAGGAGTTTGTTGAAGAGTTTAATAGGGGATTGCATTAGGAAGAGTTTTCTTTATAGTAAATTTTACAAAATATACGCAGGCTAACAAAGAATACTGTAAATACATTTTAGACCTATTATCTGATTTTGGCAATGTATCTGCACTCCCTATGTTTGGCGGTTATGGCATTTATAAAGATGGTTTGATTTTTGCCATTATTGTTGATGATGTTTTATATTTTAAAGTAAGTTATATCAACAAAACCAATTATAAAAATAATGGTAGTGAGCCGTTTTCTTATGAGGCTAGGAATAAGAAGAATGTTGTCATAACTTGTAGCATGATTATTTCCTTTTGTCTGTCCAAAATAGCAACCTGCAAGTTTTAGCATTTGAAGTGTCAGTAAGTATATAGCTTCTAGTAGGGCTTGTGTTGTCTGTGCAGAAGGTTCCCGGATCGCATGCACTTTGTTTCGTCCCCCTTAATCCAAAAACATTACCTGAACTTGCAAGGCCATCATCAATTTTTTTATCTATTGAGTAAGCCTGGGATACAGTCAGTAGCCTGCCATTTATCCATGAGTTACAGGAATCTGAGTATCCTCCGATTTGAATTGCATGGTATAAATTACCAGATCCCGTGTAAAATTGGTAAGCTGCATCAGTAGAAAAGGAAGAACCCGGCACATTTACGCCGATCTTTCCATAAATTGCCCCACCGCTACCAACTGCACCAGTATATTGGCCCGGGATTAACTTAGCTAATGCCATATGTTTCCACGCGTAAAGCCCCTCATTAGTTCCAAGAACAATCTTATTGCCGTCACCATTTAGCGCCCCTGACCAGTATAGTGACGCCTTGTTAAAATCACCAGGTAAGGCATCATACTGCAACTTAAATGTACTAATTGCTGTTTTATATCGATTAACCTCTGAAATAATAGACATCAACCTCGCGTTACTTACCATACTACTTCCTGCTGTAACACCAGCAATAATCAGGCCGACAACTACGATCACTATAGAAAGCTCTACTAAAGTAAAACCCTTGTTTTTTAAGGTACTACTAATTATAACAATATTCATACTTCTAAACATCTACAAGTTATTCTCTTTCCTAATTGTATCATAACATAAAAATATAATAAATCTTATAATTAAAATCTAAAGGGAGAGAGCCAAATTGTGACTTTTGTGGGGCCCAGTGAAGTATCTGTTTTGATAAATCTTTGTGCGTCTGAAAATTCTTGCGCACCGAATCGACCGTTTTCTTTGTAAATTTTTGGAGCTTGGCAGAGTTCTTAAAAGCATTAACTGGCGGGGATGAAGTTCATATTCAAAAACTAACATATTGATATAAATATTATACCATAATATGGCAAATCTCTTGCACCCCAAAATTATTTTTCTACTTATTTAATTATACTTTATTATTACCTACCTTTAATATTAGGGGGTAGTGTTTTTGCGGCATTCTCAAACTCGGTTCGGGTTTCATGCACGGCCTTTGCTTCCTCGATAACAGCTAATGATATAAGTGCTTTGAAAGCATTTATATCTTCTTCACTTAATCCTAAGCTTTTTAAGTCTTCATTATAGACACGCTCTCTCATTCCCTTATCAATCATTCCGGTATATTCTGATACTACTGCCTGGTTATAACCTTCAACAAACTTTTTATTATCTGATACATGGCTGCTTATAAATACTGTACGCCTATGTAAGTCGCTTTCCATTTCATATGCAGGCCTTACATTAGCAGCTTTTTCAATAATTTCTCTGCTACCATGAGTTAACTTACATATATCATAACTATGATCTTCCTCTGTTTTAATTCCTTTAACACCATCAGGGCGGTTTGCGGTAACACGAAACGCTATAGGATCTTTATCCGGTTTATAAGAATATCCTAATGTTTCAGCCTGTTGACTAAAGGATTGTAGAAAATTATATTCGGGTGACATAATCCCCTGAGCACCAATTTCACAATTGCCGCAAACATAACGGGTTGAATGCATATCTAAAACAATTGCCTGGATATTTGTACCTTCAGGAACTCCTGCATACTTTATTCTTTGTACCAATTCTTTTGCAGTATTTTCTTGTGCTAAATATTCATATAAAGCCTGTTCGCTATGATGAAATTTATTATTATAAGTTCGCGTATGCGTATCATGATAATGCTGTGGTCCAAGTTTTTGTGTTTTAGTGAAGCCATTTTTCTGGGTGGTAATATCCATTCCAGCCTTGTGTCTTTCCTCTATGCTGGCAACAGAATCTTCTTTTGTTATACCGCTACTTTCAAAGGAATCCTGAACATTGTAATAATTACTTCCCATTATTCTAAGTGGAAAAGAAATAAATAATTCACCATTTTTTGCAGGTGCTGATAGAGCATATCCTATGTTTACCATTAGAAAATTAGGGGTGGGGTCGCATGATTTATCTAATTTCACCTTCTGTTCCGCAACACTATTTTTTATCGCATTGCCGCTGCTGGTAAGTTGGGAATGCAGTTCTTCTGATGGTATTTGAGTGTTGTGGATTGAAACATCAAGATCGCTTTTCCAGGTAACTGAAGAATGTGCACTTTTAGAAGTTTTAGGTTTTTTATTTGTTCCTGGTTCTGGATCTTCTGAATTTGAATCGGCACGCTTTTTTTTATTATTATGCTTTACTTGATTTTCAATTTCCATCTGATTATCCGAATTGTTGGGAGATAAAGCCGGATCAGGAGGTATTGGCATTGGCATATTAGCTACCCATTTTACATTATTATATATAATGATATTCCTATAATATTAAACTAATATTACAAAATTCAATTTTTAATTGATAATGATAAAAATTTATAATTATAGGAACCTGCGTTGAAATTTATCTAATATTCTAGCAGTGCTAATTTATTATTTTTTTACTTTTTAAAGGTATGTTTTTCTTACTCATGCTAAGGTATATTTAACCTATCTGCTTCAGCTTGTCTGTAGCAGGTGGAGCCAGTGAAATTAGGGCTATGCCTCGTGCATAGAGAAATTATATTCGCTGGCTCTTATGCTTCAATATCTTATTTTCCACCCCATTTTTGTCCAGCATTTTTCGCTTGTTGCTCTTGTAGAACTTGATCTGCTTTTGATTCTGGCTTTCCTTCTCCAGAATTAGATTCTTTAGCCTGGCTTCTAACTCGGCTTGTTCTTTCCTTTTCCAATCCCCCTAATAATCTCCCCCTACCTATTAACTGGTATATAACCATATTACCTTGCGGATTTGTTCAATAGTTTAATAGTAAATTAAAAACCTAGTTTTCTTCGGACTCACTAAGTGTTAGCCTCATCGCAGCAATGACAAAATAGTCATTGTAAAGTTAAAGCGCTATAGCGCCATCCCCTAAGTCGCACCTACTTGAACCGGTGCAAGCGATGGCTTTAGATTACTTATAGCCATTGCAACAGGCAACCAGAAAATTATCCATAATGGCGAAACCCCTTTGATAAGCTGACTATTGTCGAAAAAGCCGGATAGATATGCATGCATCAGAAGCAGCAGTATAAATTTGCTATATTTTACACCATGTACACTACTTAATTCATGCTTGCACCGTGTTATCCTGCAGCTCTTGATGAACGTAATTATCGTAAGCGATAGGAATAATACCATTCCGGTCAGGCCAAGGTAATATGCTGAGCCAAGAAAAATATTATGTGGCGCGTAGTATATATGGTTTAATCTGGCATTCAGCCCATACCCAAAAAAAGGTTGAAGTTTTATTTCAGAGAGAGTTAATTTCCATAAATCCAATCTTTGTGCAGAGCCACGGTCTATAAGGGATTTAAAATACGAATGAATATAACTATGTTCTGAGATGGTTATAAAGTAAGCTATACTTCCCAATACTGCAATGGACAGGAAGATATAATAGAGCTTGGTTTTTAGTGGTGACCGGGCGTATATAAATATGCCGGTGGCGATACATATTATATAGCTTAGCATAGGGCCGCGGCTACCAGTTAGTAAAATCATGATAAATATTACTAATATAGTCATTATATAAAATATTTTTTTTGCGGTAATAAATATATTTTCCCCATTTGCAATATAGAAAAGATATAAGGAAATTATACCTATAAAACCATATACGGAAGCTCCGAGTATTTGATGGTGAGCCCTGCCGATTGGCAGAAGACGGCTCTCACTTCCATCCGCCAGAAAAACAGCAATAGAGGCCATTGCAAAAATCAAGCCTGTCACAGTTAGTACTGAAAAAAAGACTTCCAGATATTTCTTTGGCAGTGAGAAATATACTAAGGAACATGCTATGAATAAGAAAAGGGAAATATCATTGGTAATATTCTTCTTGAATCCCTTTATCCCGGCAGATAGGAATAAGGAATTAATGAACACGTAAATAAAAAGAAATAACAACAACTTGCGTTCTATAGGCTGTATTTTCCAGTATTCCAGACTTATAATTCTGGACAAAAAACCGTTTTTATAACCACAGAATAATATAGACGGAACCACTGCCGCATAAAATATCAATGCCGGTATAAAAGGGTAATTAGTAACATATTGTATAACAATAAATAATGAATATGCACAAAAGAAATAATATAACGGCTTGGATAGCGTTGATTTTAATTCTAAATTAAAGTCTTTTAAATTATACATAACGCCTAATATTTATCAGTTGGCCATTTATATTCATTATTATGGTTGCATCCATCTGGATTAAATATAGCCTCAACCATATAACGCGTTACAATTCTTTCATTGAAATCTCTGTGAACTTTTTGCCAGCAATTGCGTGCAATCTCCTGTCGTTCCTTATCATGTCCCTTGAAGTACAGTATTTTATCTAGCAGTTCCTCCTGGCTTGTAAAAAACACCATTTCCTTGTTTTCTTCAAATAATTCTTCCAGATTATTTCCCTTGCCCGAAAACACCAGTAAGCCACTACCCGTGTAATGAGATATGCGATCGGAAGAATATAGGTATAGCTGCTCCGCAGAGGCGCAATCCTCCAGATCCCTTGAGACGCTAATATTCAAGCCCATACGGCAATTATTTATTGCATCAAAATATTTACTGTTAAATAACTCATCTTTTCCATTCATACCATGATAATCAATTTTTACTTTACTGGAACGCTCAAGAAATAATGGTATATCTATCCTTTCATCTCCCTTCCAGCTTCCCTTGGTAGCCCTAAGCGCCCAGAAAACATCATTTTCCTGCGTGTTGTTATTAAAAGCTTCCGGCCATTCAATGGATTTATCAACAATATTTGGGAAAAAAGAGACAAATCCATTAGTGTTGCTGAAGGCCTTTAAACCTTTTCCTGCTGTAGTAATAAAAGTCGCGTCGACAACATTAAGTTTACTTTTTATATTAGCTATATTCTTATTCCTGAATATGGGGTCTACATTCCATTGGGCGATTTTGACAGCAGGCAGGAATGATTTGATTTCCTGCAAGGTTTCCGAGGAAATAATATCTGCATGACCAAGTAATATTATTTCAGGACTATAATTCCTGCATGTTTCTATGACAAACTTATTAGCCTGCCTTACCCCCAGCTTCCTTGTGGGAAGGATGCCTGATGAGCGCGCTATATCCCTGTCGCTTATAAAAAAAACATCATGGTTATTGCGAACCAGGCCGTTGGTTATTTTTCTCGCCTGATCATAATAACGCTTACCGTAATGCTTTAAGTTACCATTACTAATATGTATAATTCGCATGACTTACGCCCATAAATCTATATACCTTACAAATAGACCGTGAGCATAGCAAAAAGAAGGAGGATGTCTAGCGTTAAATCCCCCGGTGTTACACCGCAATTATCTACTATTACTTTCAGTTAAAACGACAAAAAGACCTCTGCGTAACGAGGACTTCCTGAGCAAACCATAGCACCCCATAACCGCAAAGCCGTAAGTATATAGCCGCGCATGATGAAATGGTAACAGACAAGGAGGGCGGCGAAGGAGTCGTTATTGTTACAGCCCTCTAAGCTTCTCCCAATATTTCAGCCTTTTAATAATATCACGTTCAAAACCGCGTTCTACCGGGTTATAATATTGTTTGCGTGGCATATCATCCGGGAAATAATTTTGGCCGGAAAAGCCGGATTCCAGGTTATGGTCATACATATAACCATCGCCATAACCCTCTTGTTTCATTAGTTTGGTTGGGGCGTTAAGTATATGTTTTGGCGGCATTAAGGAGCCATTAATTTTAGCATCGCGCACTGATTCATTATAAGCTTTATAAGCTGCATTTGATTTTGGCGCGGTTGCAAGGTAAATCACGCTTTGCGCTATAGCCAGTTCCCCTTCTGGGGAACCAAGAAAATCATAAGCCTCTTTGGCAGCATTAGCCTGAATGAGCGCATTAGGGTCTGCCATGCCGATATCTTCCACTGCAAAACGCACCAGGCGGCGCGATATATAAAGGGGGTCTTCACCACCAGCGAGCATCCTTGCAAACCAGTATAATGCCGCATCAACATCTGAACCACGTAAGCTTTTATGCAGCGCACTGATTAAATTATAATGGCTATCCTGGTGCTTATCGTATACCGGCATACGTTTTTGGAGGAGCTCTGATAGCTCAGAAAGGGATAAGGGAAAAGAGCTAAGGGAGAAGGGAGAAGAATTGGCGTTTTCCTTCCCTTTTCCCTTTTCCCTTAGCACTTCTCCCTTAGCTAAAGCAAACAACTCTTCACATAAATTCAGCAGATACCGTCCATCACCATCTGCCATATAGCAAAGTGCAAGCCGCCCTTCTTCATCCAGCGGCAGGGTTTTTTGTTTAAATATTTCAGCACGTTCCATTATTTGCAATAAGGCGGCATCATCAAGTCGCTTCAGCACGATAACTTTGCAGCGCGAAAGCAATGCTGAATTTACTTCAAAAGATGGGTTTTCCGTGGTTGCACCAACTAATATTACCGTACCATCTTCAACATAAGGCAGGAATAAATCCTGCTGGGCGCGGTTGAAACGATGGATTTCATCTACCATAAGCAAAGTTCTTTGCCCTAAAATAAGGCGTTCTTTGGCTTCGGTAAAAATCTTGCGTAAATCCGCAGCGCCGCTGGTTACAGCAGAAACAGTATCAAAATAACAATTTGTCTGGCTGGCAAGTAACCTTGCGATGGTGGTTTTACCGCAGCCAGGAGGCCCCCAGAAAATAAGGCTTGGCACATGCCCAGCTTTTATAATTCTTGTAAGGCTACCACTTTCACCAAGCACATGCCCCTGCCCTATCACTTCATCAAGGCTTTGCGGGCGGAGTGCGTCTGCGAGGGGGCGTGTTTGTTGCTTTTTTTGGGGCATTGAATTATTATGTTTTATATATAAGTTTAGGCACAGTTAGCAAATTCGCTATAACGTAGTGAAAATGGTGTTTTTCTTCGATACGGAGCGCAGCGTATATAGACATACGTGAGNNTTGCAGCAAGATATAGTAGAATTTGCTAACTGTGCCTAGGTTTATAGAGGTTCTGCTCGTATATTACCCCTATTTCCATACGCACCACCAGTCCAATAAGTAGGCGCGCGCCTTCCTCTCCTTTGAGGATTTTAGTGTAAAGAACAGTACATATAGAAGTTATTAGGCTCTGTTAACATGGCCTAGGGTAAGGGGATTTTAATAAAATTGCAAATAGAATCCCATCACCTCCTAAGGTTACCTCATCTAAATTTTATAAGTTTTATTAACTATACAATTACATATATGGTCTTTATTAACATTGGCCTACAACATATTATAAAGCACAAAACATGCTAAAACTTAAATCCACCCTGATAGCATTATTAAAAGGTGACCTTGCATCTAAATCCCTGGTTTATCTTTCAATAAATGGGATAAATTCGCTTGTTCCATTCCTTATGTTACCAGTCCTTACCCATTATCTCTCTCCGGCAGAATATGGCATATGGGGGCTTTTTACAGCTATTGCTTCTTTTATGGCTCCTCTTATAGGGCTTGGACTTGCTGATGCCATAAGTAGAAAATATTTTGATATCTCCAAAGCGGAGTTCGGCAATTATATCGGCACCACATTAAGCATAAATATAACCGCCTTTATTTGCACTGCGCTATTTATTTTCAGTTTCGCAGGATGGATCACTCATGTCATAAATCTGCCGTTATGGTGGGTATATGCAATTCCGTTTTTTGTATTTTTTAATATGGTGGTTGGAAAGATCCAGGCATTTGCTGTAGCCTCGCACCGTCCGGTTTTTTATAGCTGCTGTTTACTTGGCAACCGTTTAATCCAGAATGGCCTGGTACTTATATTCTTCATTATCATGGCAAAAGGCGCGGATGGTCTTTTAGCATCATATTTAATTTCCTTAAGTATTGTTTCGTTCTTTGGAATTATATGGATTTATAAAATTGGCTATCTAAGGTTTAAGTTCTCTACAACCTATGCCAAACATGCCTTAAATTATGGCATCCCGCTTATTCCGTATGCCTTGGGTTTAATAATTATTGATATTTCAGACAGGTTCTTTATCGATTACATGCTTGGCACAGACGCAGTGGGACTTTATACTGTTGCAGTCCAGGTTGCGGCGGCGTTTATGCTGATTTTATCATCCACATTAATGTCCTGGTGTCCGTGGGTTTTAAAGCGCATGAAAAACGGACAAAGCCATCAGGATAAGTTATTGGTTGTAAAGGCAACTTATATACTTCTGGCAGGGATTTTTACCTTATCAATATTACTAGCGTTTATATTGCCTATAGTTGCTGATTTATTTATAAGTAGCCATTATGAAGGCGCAAAGACTGCTATACCTTGGCTTGTTATGGCAACAGGCTGCTTCGGAATGTACCAAATATTATGTGTATTCCTGATACAAGCCGAGAAAACCAGGACTATTGCCAAGTTTGTGCTGTTTGCCTTTGTAGTTGACCTGCTATTGAATTATTTCCTGATTAAAGAAAATGGATTAATCGGCGCTGCACAGGCCAGAATATGCGCATATATATTCATGTTTACATGCGCAGCCGTGTGGGTTGCACGCAATACGGATATTCCGTGGAGGATGAAATAACCAAATTTTGATATTGCGATAAAGTCACTTTCATATATCATGAATTGCAAAATAAACACTAACTAAAATCCTTAACTATATGATAATTAAACGTATATTTATAAGCATATTATCAATTTATATTGGCGCGTGTTTGTTTCTATATTTTAATCAAAGGAATATACTTTATCATCCTGATACTAAACTTGATCAGCCTGCCCAATATGGCTTTAATGGGGCAGAGGCAATAAAAATAAATACGTCTGATAATGTCAAAATAACCGCGTGGTATGCTCCGGCGGAAGAAGGCAAGCCCACAATTTTATACCTACACGGCAATGCCGGAAATCTTGGCCGCAGAGCCGGAAAATTTAATGATATTGCAAGTTATGGCATCGGGGTATTAGCAATTAGCTACCGTGGTTATGGCGATAGTGAAGGTCAGCCAAGCGAAAATGGCTTATATAATGATGCACGGGCTGCAATAACCTATTTAGGTTTGATGGGGCTAAAACCAGCAGATATTACCCTGTATGGGGAATCACTTGGTACGGGCGTTGCAGTGCAAATGGCTATAGAGCAAGATTTTGGAGAAATAATACTAGAAGCACCCTATGATTCCATAGGTGCAAGGGCTTCCGTATTATACCCATATGCTCCCATTAATTTGTTACTTAAGGATAAATTTAATTCAATCGATAAAATTAAAAAAATACATATTCCACTTATGATAATTCATAGTAAAGACGATAATGTTATGCCCATCGCACATGGAATTAAGTTATTTGAAGCCGCAAACCAGCCAAAAATCATGCATGTTTTTGACAATGCAGGGCACTCAAATTTCAGCCATGATGTACTGGCAAAATATATACTGGAATTCAGCAAGGAATAGTGCAGCTTATACCGATTTCATTACGCAGATGTTATTTGGGGTTAATTTTCTAAAAAGACCCCAGCAATTTTTTCATTGCAACTTCAATATCATTTTGTAACATTAAAGACTCTCCAACCAGGAACGCATAAACACCTGCCGAATTAATTGTGACTATATTTTCATAACTGGCAATCCCGCTTTCACATACTATAGTATAGCCTGCCGGGATGTTTTTTACTAATTTCGGGGTTGTGGTAATATCAACCGCCAATGTTTTCAGGTTACGGTTATTTATTCCAATAAGTTTGCTTTTAAGTAAAAGCGCCCTTTCCAGCTCCGCCTCATCATGCACCTCAACCAAAACATCCATACCAAGTTCAAAGGCCGCATTTTCCAGCTCACTTGCCTGGGAATCACTTAATGCCGCCATTATAAGCAGGATACAATCAGCACCAAGCGCCCTTGATTCAAATATCTGGTAAGGATCAAGCATGAAATCTTTGCGAAGTATCGGTAATTTACACGCCCTTTTAGCTAGCCCTAAATATTCATCACTCCCCTGGAAATATGGAACATCTGTAAGTACGGAAATACAGGCGGCGCCGCCATTTTCATAGGCAATTGCTATTTGGGAAGGATTAAAATCCGGTCTTATTACGCCTTTGCTTGGTGATGCTTTTTTTATTTCGGCTATCAGTGCATTTTTCTTATGGGAAGTTTTATCCTGTATTGATTTTAGGAACCCCCTGGTTGGTATGGCGCTTTTAGAGGTTTCTAATAATTCTGAAAAAAGAACAAGAATTTTTTGCCTGGCTATATGTTCCAATTTATCTGAACAGATTTTTGCAAGGATACTATTTTCTGTATTAGGCATTTTTTTGCTAAAATATTAAATTATCATAAGGCAATTAGCCTTATTTAGGGCAAGGGGGTTCTACTACATAATTAAGTATGAGGAAAGATTAATTTACGCAGGGATTTTTTCTTTCACACTTCCAATAGAAGTAATATTTTTCATCGCCATAGAAACAGAATTACTACCCTTGTTTTGCCTTTCAATGCCAAACAATAAAGCATTCCTATCTTTGACTGCGCTGTTTAATATTTCCTTAATTACAAATGAAGAAGCAAGGTCTGAAGGTGTAAGTCCGTATTTATCAGCAGCATTTAAATTCGCCCCAACCTTTAAAAGAAGCTTAACCGCACCATGCATGTGGTTTGAAACGGCGCGGTGCAATGGCGTTGCCCCGTCAGCATTTTTTGCATGGACACTTGCGCGGCGCTTTAAAAGAGCCACCATCGCATCCATATTGCCTTTTTTGCTAGCGCTATGAAGTGGGGTATTGCCACGCATGTTGCGTGCTTCAATATTGGCATTACTGTTTAATATAACTTCGATAGTTTCAATATCAGCATCAAGGCTTGCCTTGTGCAACGCCCTATTGCCATGGTTATTAGCTGCTTCTATATCAAGGCCGTTTTCAATAAACAATTTAACTGCACTTGCCTTACTATTGGCGCTGGCGAGATGCAAAGCCGTGTTTCCATGGGCATTTTTAAAGTTGGTATCAGCCCCAACAGACATAATATATTCAATAGTTTCAACATCTCCACCTATACCGCCCCAGTGGATAGCAGTATGTTTGTTGTTATCTAGAGAATTTACACTTGCACCATTATTTAATAATATCCTGACAATTTTAGCTTCCGCGTACTCAGCTGCAAAGTGCAGGGGCGTTTTACCGCGTATATCATGGGAATCAACATCTGAACCGTTTTCTATCAGGAATTGCACCACATCTGTTGAAGCGCCGCATATTATGGCATCATGCAAAGCAGTGCGGCAGGATGTATCCTGGAAATTGATATCAGCCCCTTTACTCAAGGCTAAATCCATATCACTAATACTTGCGGCCCTTACAGCTTCTCTGAAATTGATGCTCATCTTATCCTTTAAAAATAAGTTTTATGGAGTAACATTATACATAAAGATGTCACTTTAACAAGCTATTTTTATAACAATTGATAATTTTCGGTGTTGTTTAAAGTCAATTATATTACATTTTCTTGAAAATACCCATTCCAACTAAACATATAATTTACCTGTTAACAATATTCTGCTATTGTTGATTTATAGTGCAATTCTTATAATATGGGTTATTGGTGATGGTTCAGGAAAAAAATGATACTCAGGCAATGCCTGCCGCCCTAAGACGCCCGCAAATCACACCAACCCCTGTAACAACACAGATGAATCAAATACAGGAGCAAAGCGCCCCCTCACAGCGCCAGTTACAACCAGGCGCTACGCCAGATATTTCTTATGAAATCAAGGGTGAGGGCAGCCAGTTTATAGAAATAAAATTACGGCCGGGGCAATCAATCACCGGGGAAATTTCTGCACTTATGTATTATGAAAACGGCATAAGCATGAAGATGCGTACAGGTAGTTCAGACCAGGAAGAAAAAGCTAGCTTTCTACAGAAATTACTAGGTTTAGGGAAGGCGGTAGCATCGGGGAAAAAACTTTTCATGATGCATTTCACCAACACAACTGCAAAAGAGTTGATTATTTCTTTTTCAATGTCACATCCTGGCAATATAGTCCCTATCAGCCTTAGCAGCGTGGGCGGAAAAATTTTCTGCCAGAATGATGCCTTCCTTTGCGCTACAAATGCATTGCAAGTAAGTACGGCAACACCAAAAGAGCTGGGTGGTAGCTTCCTTAACTCTGCTATTTCGATGCAAAAAATCGAAGGAAATGGCACTGTATTTTTATTTTGCGGGGGCAGCTTACTGGAAAGAACCATCACGCAAGGTTCTATAATTAACGTTACAACCGGCACCACACTTGCCGTTCAGCCTGGAGTGTCATTAAAAATAAAAACCATCCGTAATGTTGGGGTAACCGGTCAAGGCCACATGATTACCGAACTTTCCGGCAACGGGCATGCCTGGTTCCAATCCCTTCCATTTAAGCGGCAGAATGATAAAATGATTGAAAATGTAGGTATGTTTTTTGGACTAAAAGCTAAAAAGAAGAATCCTATATGGGGTAAATAAGCAATTTTACTTATTTGTCTATACTCATTCTGATTCAAACTGCCGATTTAGATACAAGTATTTTTTGTTGTAGGTAAAAGTTAAATCTTTAGGAATAGTGGTTCTATTTCAAAGATTTAACTTTTTTATATANNGGCAGTTTGAGACAGAATGAGTATATTATATATCTGGAGATGGCATGATAAGAAAATATAAAAGCACCGATGCCGATGATGTTATAGAAATCTGGGCAAATGCTGCAAAAGAGACATACACTTCAATATCCGATATTATGATAGAATCTATCTGCGAAGATTTAAGAAATATTTATTTACCTTTTTCTGAAATATGGGTTGCGCAGCATAATAATAAAATAGTAGGTTTTATTGCCCTGCATAAAAAAATCGTTGGCGGGCTGGTAGTGCATCCTGAATACCAGGGAACAGGAATAGGAAAAAGCCTTGTAGAATATGCAAAATCCAGGAAGGGTTCAATATCCCTTGATATACTAAGGGAAAACACCAGAGCAGTGAAATTTTATGAAAAATGTGGTTTTACGCCTACTAAACATAGCATCTGCCCGGTGACAGGCGCAGAAACTGTAACTGTTATAGCTTAGGTCTAGTTTTGTATAGTAAAAAATTGGTAAATAGGGGAAAGAATGTCATCGCGATAAGTCGAACGAAGTGAGTGCGAAGAAGCGATCCAGTGTTAGCAATAAAGGAAGATGGATTGCTTCCTCGGACTCACAAGAGTTCGCCTCATCGCAATGACGTTGCACTACAAGTAATTAATTACAAAGCAGACGTTATCTAAACACTGTTAGCAAATTATATAAAGGAATATTTATGCCTGATATTGGAAAAATGGTAAGTGGGTTCAGGGTTTTCAAATCCACAACCTTCCCTGAGCAACAAGATATAATCAGGCATTTTATAGACCAGGGGCAAAAACCTACAACCATGTTTATCTCTTGCGTAGACCTTAGAATCCCCCCTGCTATGCTTTTTGCTACTAACCCTGGTGAATTATATGTTGTAAACAATATTGGCGGTCTTGTTCCTAAATATAATTCAACAGGAGTTCATGGTATTACCGCAGCTATAGAATATGCAGTAACCGGCCTTGAGGTTGAAAATATTGTAGTTTTAGGTCATGCTAAATGCAACAGTATAAAAATGATGATGTCTGATGAATTCGATAAAACCGATGGCCTTTCAGAATCCATGCGCACATGGCTTTCAATAGCAAGTGAAGCTCGTGATGCCGTTAAAGCTGAAATGTCTGAAAGTAGCATTGAAGAACAGCAAGCCGCCTGCGAAAGTGAATCTCTTGTTATTTCATTACGCAACCTTATGACATACCCATATATAGCGCAGCGTATGGAAGAAGATAAGCTAAATATATTTGGCTGGCATTTTAATATAGAAGAAGGCGAAATAATGGCTTTCGACCCTGACACTGGATTCTTTGAACCAATTTCTTAAGATTAAAAAAAGTGGTGGTCACGCTCCCTTTAAGCGCGCCCACCCTTTCCTTCACCATTTTCTCTCAGTTCATTTATTCTTTGTGCCTGGCTAGTGCTAGCACTTATGCCTTGGCGTACCTGCCGCGCATAATCATACGATTTTAAGAAATCTATAATAATGGATCGTCCACCAAACAATGGATATGCTTTTGAAAATACGCTTGCACTCCTTTTACTGCTATTAAAAGAAGTGCTATTACTCGAATTGGCCGCACGTTCTCAGTCTATTGGCAGCAGCCTGATGAGCGACAAACCCTTGTAAATCCGTGGTTAAATCTGCTAGCTGAGTTCGGCCATTGACGTTGCATTTAGTAATGTTTGCAGCCAACCTTAATTCACCAAAATATTTCCGTGGATTTGATAAATCTGAAAATCGCCAAAAGTTTTCATATTATTAATTTTTTCATCCGCTTCCCATTCACTTGTTACAAGCGCAAACGGGTCTTTTTTCATATTACTGTTTTTTATAACTATCCAGCGCACGCCCTGTTTGTAAAAATCATCTACTGAATATTTTTCAGGATAACGCAGCATATCCTCTCGTAAAGCTATATGCTCCCTTGAGAAAGCAAAACTCTTTGCTCCCCAGTCGGGCCGGAATGAAGCTAGACCGGCATGCATTGCAAAGCTAAGATCCCAGTGCTTTGATTGCAATACAATTTCAGTATTTTTTACATTGGCCCTTAACCATGCCATTGTATCTATAGCATCATTTGATATTTGCAAATTATGTAACTTATGTACATTGAGCAGTTTTTCATTTGTGTCGGCAAATGGATTTATTACCGTTCCCACAAAAGGAAACGTAACGCCATTAAAGCAAACCATAACTAATAAGGCGCGGTAAATATATACATTAAAACTTCTTAACCTGCCAAGTGCGCCAACTGCTAAAATTGCCGCAATAATATTAGCCACAACCGAGAATTTTATTATATCATGTGAGTGCTTGTAGACAAGTACGTTAAAAATGAAAACCCCCCCGACAATGATACAAGCCGCAAACACCTGGAAAAGTCGGAATTCTTTTAATTTATATAATCCAAAAGCTGCTAAAATAACAATCAGGCCTAAATTATCAAAATTCCATAATATTGTCCTGAATAAATCACCACCCAGTGGGGCTGCACTTATGCTTATAGAACCTTTTACACCACCGGAAACAGTATCAAATGACCCGCTAAACAGTACAAATCCTATAATACCCACAGCTAAAGCATAGAAATTTCCGATTATTAAATCTTTATGCTCCTTTTCGTATAATTGCACTAATATGCAAGCTCCCAAAGCCCCAATAGTTGCTAAAAACAAAGAAGTATTGCCTATTCCTAATATAAAAATAAATAAAGCGATGATGCCGTAATATATTTTTGAAGATATATTTTTTTCTTTAGCTACAAAGAATGCAATTATTAATGATAAAAAGATAGGCAGCCCAATGCTAAAGGGATGCTGAAAAAAGAAATGTGAAATTGGCTGATTGGCTTGTTTTGGAGGTATAAAAGTAAGTAAGCCGACCAGAACATCTTTTTTATATGATGTAAAATCATCCGCAAAAAACATTGCAAAGAAAGGGAAACCTGATGCAAAACAGGTGATAAACACACCCAGCGCGCCATTCTTTTCCCCAAAAAATTTCTTGGAAATATAACCACCTAATAAACCTGTATAAAACCATAATAAGAAAGTTGTTAAGTCTATTGCTGATTCTACAGAAAATGCCAAAACTGCCGCAACAGATGCATAGAACGTATTTATCCCATAATGGGAAGGATGGGTATATTCAGGAAATGTAAGGTGGTGAGGAGGGTATGCGCCATTTAAAATCTGCTCTGTTAATGAAAAATGGCCGGATATCAAGTTAGTATCATGCCAGTCTGTAAGGAATACTACCGGGGCGATTATAAAGCAATTTAGTACCGCAACATATATATGCTTCTCATCAGGTGCCTGGTACTTAAATTTTATAAGCCTGCCTGGTAATATATATCCGGTGACGCCAAGTATTATATTACTGGAAATTAACCCATAATAAAAATTATGGAATGCTAATCCGGCCAAATGCACTGAAGCAACCCATAGTGCTATCGTAACCGCAGGAGTAAGTATACTTGCCGTTTCTTGTGAAAAACCGGCCCGCGATAAGATAATTTTTCCCAGACGCCAGATACCAGGCAGGAAAACAGCCAGTAGCGATACCCACATTGTAAATGGCCGCGGCACCTGGATTGCCCAGCTTTGTTCATATATAAATAAAATAATTACCAGGAAAGCTGCAAAATTATATCCGCTAATTTTTTCCAGTACCGGGAATTTTGCTTTCAGATTAAGCATACCACTCCACTTCTTGAATTGAGCATTTTTTATAGCAGGAATATATACCCCTTGATACTATTTTTTAACTACAGGTAGATTTTAGTTTTACTTTTTTTACCAGAACTAGTTGCAAATACACGATAAAACTCTAGTATTAATACAAGTTATTTTCCTATAATTATTGAAAAGATAAAACAATACACTATAATTACAAAAATCATTCCCATTTCAAAACAATAATTACTATTTTTAATTGAATTATTGTTTTTAATTAACTAATTATTAATAAGTTCATGATAATATTAAATAATCGATACAAGAAAGCATGACAACATATACAAGTAGTATATTAGCTAAAAGATTAGACAGAGTTTCAAATTTAATTTTGAAACTTAGGCAGTCCCTAGTTTTTGTATCAGGGCTGGCGAAAATAAAGTATATTATTGCCAGCCTAAAATTATTTTTATCCATGCCATTTGAGAAAACAGTTCTTGGTGTGGATATTACCCCTTCCAATATATATTTATGCAAAATCCGCAA
This sequence comes from Alphaproteobacteria bacterium UBA6187, assembly GCA_002422795.1. Taxonomy (GTDB): domain Bacteria; phylum Pseudomonadota; class Alphaproteobacteria; order Rickettsiales; family UBA6187; genus UBA6187. Next base: position 21,787 of record DITJ01000099.1, read on the forward strand.
TAATAAAAACTCCCCGGCACTTACGGGACTTACATCCATTTCTATAGATGGCAACTTTCTTTTTGAAGATATACAATGCAATCCAACAAGTTATGCGGATAGTTTAAGAGAGTTATTGAAGAGTGATAAAATAGAAACCAAGAAAGTTTCCGTGTTACTTCCGGCATCAAGTTCAATTATTAAATATGCAACTATCCCGAAAATGAGTGATAGGAAAATAACACATGCGATAAATTATGGTGCGCTATGGCATAATTTAATGGGCGAAGATTCCCGGCTTGATGATTATGCAGTTTCTTACCAGATAATCAGGAAAAGCAGATTTTCCAGCACGATGGATGCAATTTTTATAGCAACCAGGATTGCCGATATAAATCTTTATAATAATATAGTAATCAATGCAGGGTTAGAACCGGTTGCGATAGGTAGCAAACTTCTTGCCTTACATTACGCCTTTCAAACACAGATACTTAAAAATACTGTAATTATAGAATTGGGGTTTAATGATAATTTTGTAATGGTAAGCGGAGAGGAGGGGCCGCATATATTTGATATGCCGGTTACAGAAAATGAACGGACTGCGATGCTAGGAGATATAAGCAGTAACGATGAGGAAATAATAAATAACCTCATAAGCCACTATCAGCAAAAGGTTGAAGCTATTATTAACTCATATAAAACAATCAAACCGGAAATTACTATTAAGGATATATTTATTATATCTTCCCTGCCTTTTGTTAGCAGGCTTGTACATAAACTTAATTACTCACTAAGGGGTTGCAATATAAAAGAATGCAATATGTTCGGTTATATCTCTATACCCCATAATTTCAGCATCAGTAAAAACAGCGAAAGAAATAATGTATCGGCGTGGTCTGGCGCGTTATGTATTGCGGTTACTGCATTTAACAACCACTGGAAAGAGTGGCTGGAAATCAAAAAACCTGTATGTATCAAAAAGCTTGAATTAAATAGTTTGTCTGAGAATGATGATGCATTTTCCCCAAGTTTTATTGCAATAGTCATAGCTATTTTTATTAGCCTTATAATTAGTTTTTCATATTATAACCTTAAAGATGAAGAAGGCCAGCTTGCTAAAAGTGAAGCTGATTTAAATGAAATAATAATCCAATATAATGAAAAACTGGCCCAGCTTGCTTCCCTTGAAGATGTTGTAGAGAAAATGGACATCCTAACAGAGCAATCTAAAACACTAGCAATGGAAAATAACCAATTTTATATTATTTCCATCTATAATTATTTCGATACAATATTGGAGCATGGCGTATGGATGAAACAAATGACATTCACAGCTCCAAACCATATAGAAATTGAAGGAAGATCCCTGAATGGTAATAACGTAATGGCATTTTTAGGAACTATTAATGATAGCAGGATGTTCTCAACAGTAGATCTTAAGCACATGCAAACCATTACAGAAATGGATTTATACAGGAGCAAATCTGTTTCCTTAAAAAGCTTTATACTGAGAGGCAAGCTTGCAGAAAACCTGCCAAGTGATTACCTTAACAAATCTGGCTTGAATGGAAAAGATATCAAAAAAGGGAAGTAGACCCATCAGCGAAGTTTATAGTAATTTTATAGTAAATATTAAACTCAATTATTTTTTGTGATAAGAATGGCAATTAAAGCTCAGTATTCCGCATTCTCAGCATTTCTTCTTTACTGAAAAGTGGTTTTGGAGGGGGAATTTTAGAGGTAATATAAGGCTTCATAACAGGTACAGGTATTCCATTCATGCGCTCTGCTGTTATATATATCGAATCGCCCGCATTGTTGCGCTTCGGTTCAGGATGCCCACGTAAATTTAAGTACACTCCGCCATCTTCGCCTAGCGCTCCTAGCGGTTCAATTGATAAGGAATCGCTATAAGAAGATAAATTACCTGAAGAAAGCGATTCTGTTTTAATTAATTGTGAAGATAATAACTTCTGCCTGATTTTTTCACTCTCAATAAGTTCGTATATATTACCATTATTGCTTGCAAGCGCGCTTACATCTGCGCCTTGTGCAGTAGTTTTAGTTATATCTGCTCCCGCATTTAAAAGTATGGCAACAGATTGATCCTGGTTGCTTTCCACCGCAAGCATAAGAGGTGTATATCCTTTGAAGTTTCTTATTTCTATATCCGCCCCTTTAGAAATAAGACTATTAATTGAGGCTATACTACCATTTTGAACAGCAAAATGTATGGCGGTATTGCCATTTCTCATTTTTGTATCAGGCTTCACGTTTTGTTTTAGCAACAACTCAACAATACGGCTGAAATCCATTTCAGCAGCAAGCATAAGCGGTGTTTTGTCGTTATTATCAGCAAGGTTCGGGTCTGCCACTCGTGATAGAAAGAATTGTAATATATCCAGCCTTCCAAGCTTAGTGGCCGCATAAAACGCAGAAACACCGTGAGCATTCCGCGCATTTATATTAGCCCCCAAACTGACAAGAGTGAGGATTGATTGCATGTTTCCAGCCATACTGGCATATATCAGCGGTGTGTTTCCTTCATCGTCAGTGATTTCTGTGTCGCCAAAATTATCTACCATAGCGCGTAATATATCCATGTTACCCAAGGCAGCGCTATCAAACAATATTTTCTTATATTCCTCATTATATACAGCATATGGTAAATGCTGGTTCTCACGGTTATACGACTTCTTACTTACAGCATCAGGCAGTTCCTGGGTTCTGTAATTATTAGATGGACGGCTAACGGGTGAGGGTTCGGAAGGTTTTTCCTCTATTATTACCGGTTGAAGCTCTGCTTCTTTCTGGGCTTTCTTTTTAGCAAGGAGCCGTTTTATATTGGGGTCGTTTAAATTAACAGAAGCGCCAGATTTTGAACGCGTTGACGGACTTTTCCCTTTGTTATTTGAAATATTGTTAAAGAATTTTGCTACTGCACCATCGTCATTGCCCGGTTTGGCTTTAGTAATGGATTCAGTAGATGGTGCTTCTTCAACAAATGTATCTTCCGGGTCTTTTAATTCAGGAAGTTCAAGTTCTTTTGCATCCGGCGAGGTAGGTACCGGCTTCGAATCGGCAGATTTTGTTTCGGCAGTTTCCTTTGCAGGAGCTGGTGTTGTATTTGAGGGGGGAGTAGTTGTTGCGTTATCAGTTGTAACTTTCTCATTCGCTGCGTCTGCGGGGGATGGTTTTTCCTTAACCACATCCTCCGCTAGAAGAACTATTTTTCTAATCATGTTGTTAAATGGACGAACTTCTTCTAATGGCTGTATTTTCTTAGTTTTATTTGATGTAACTGAACTTACCGGATATTCTTCCGCTATGCTGACCGGATAAAACACCAAAAATTCTGCTGTATAAAAAAACACAGCAGTTGCAAATATAGTAATGTATTTTTTAATTATCATCCTCTTCTTTTGGAATAAGGCGTTTCACTTCTTTTTCAACTATTTTTTTAACTATCACAGCTAAATTCTTATTAAGCCATTCCGCAAGAAATGGTTTCATTGCCTCCATTACTAAATCCTCAAGGCTTGTTCCTCTTCTTGTATAAATAGAATCGGTATTTTTATCATTAAGACTATTTACAAGAGTTTTCAAGGATGTTGAAGATTCTTTTATAGTTTCTTCATTTAGTAGTGTCTGCGGTTTTATATCCAGGGGATTTTCATTAATTGAATCAGCCTTACGGATGTTATTATCACCTACACTATCACCCTGAATATTTTTCTGATGATGGTTTAATGAAATGGATTGATTATTGGCAGTATTGATATTTTTAGAAGATGTATCCTCTGTATTTTGCTTGGTGCTACCCAAGGCTTCATCAATATCATCTAATATTGATTTTTCTAAATAAGGATCTTTAGCCTCGTTGGTATTGGCATAATCTTCATCTTCTATTACTTCAGTAAGTTCCAATATATCATCATCTTCCCCGGCATCATCATCACCAGAGATGACACCACGTATGGAGTTAAGTATATCTTCCATTGAAGGAGTTTCTTCTGCATGGGAGTTATATTGTTTTTTTTCTTGAGCTTGCGCCATAAAGTTACTTTATAACATTAAATTTTAGATGTAGTTTAACATATAAACATCATCAACAATATAATAAATTTAATTAAAAACCAATAAATTGGTATCTTACCTTCTTTGCGTGTTTTTCAGGATTGTAAACATCAACTTTCAGGCCAAGTTCACTTGCTGTAAGCTTACCCAGTTGCGCAAGAAGGTTATAAGAGCTAACCACTTCATTTGCCTTTGAGGTTATAAGGTTTGCCTTTGCATCAAACAAGGCATGTTCAGCATCAAGCACTTCGATGGTGGTACGCAGCCCGGCCTGATATTCCTGCCTTACGCCTTCAAGTGCAACGGCCGATGAATCAACATTAGATGTATTGGATTGTATAAGCGACTCGGCTACTTTAAAATCCTGATATGCCCTTATAACAGCTTCCTTCACATTATTTTGCGTTACAGCCAGGTCAAAAGAACTTTTGCCCGCCAGGCTTTTTGCCCTGCGGATTTCAGCATATTCCGATCCTGATTGAAATAACGGGATGGAAACATTTATGCCTACGGTGCTGCTATCAATAGGTGTGTTGCTTGTAAATGTACTGCTCACCACACCAGACTGCCTTTCTTTATTAGCAAAAGCATTCACCTGTGGTAAAAGCACGGATTTCTGGATTGATACATCATTCTTTGCTGATTTTAAATTATATTCAGCAGCGCGTATTGCAGGATTACTCGCCAGGGCAATATCTACCAGCTCTTCAATACTACCATTGATTTTTACTGGATTGCCGGGCATTGCTACATTATCAGGCTTCAGGCCTACAACTTTAATAAATGTTGCTTTTGATGATTCAAGTGCGCGCTCGGCACTTATAAGGTCTGAATCTGCTGTTGCAAGGCTTGCTTTAGATTGTGCAACGTCTGTACGTGTTACCTCACCAAGGTCAAACCTTGCCTGAGTTGCCTCCAAGTGGTGGCTATAAACGCTTTTATTACTTTTAGCCAGCTCAAAAACTTCCATGTTGCGCACCACATCCATATATGCGCTTACTGCATCGAGCAGAACCTGCTGTTCAGTAAAAACAAGCCCGGCCCTTGCCGCCTTAATATCATTATCGGCTTTTTTAATGCTGGCATAAGTGCGCCCGCCTTTGAATAAAGGCTGGGTTATACCTATAGATTTGGTATCGCTGATACCACTGCTTTCAGATGTGTCACTACTTGATTTTCTTTTGCCACGATCTATTGATGCTGATGCGCTAGGCAACATTCCTGAAATTGCTGAAGGCATATTTTCATCAACAGCCTGCAGTTCCTGTATTGCTGATTTTAACTCAGGATTATTCTGGTATGAAGAAGAAAGTGCTTCATTTAAACTTGTGGCAAATGAAGCAGTTGAAAACAGGCATATTACTAATGATAATATGCTATATTGCAAAACAGAAAATTTGTTTTTTAATATTCTTTTTAACATGATGATTACGCTAATTAAAATATTTGATGAAAATTAAGTAACTTATATTCTATAATTACACTGGTGTGTAACGCCATCGCCGGAAGCCAAATCTTTGCGGTGCGGCGTGATAAATAAACATGGGAGTGAAGATAGATAGATTGCTTCCTCCATTAGGCAGTTTACGTTCTTTTTTTATTATACCTAGAATGGGTATATCATAAATAACAGTTAGAAATCTTCTATTATAGGCAGGTTTATATCAAGAACGTCATTACCTGAAACCTTACCATTAATTTTTGTAAATACAACAACTCTGGCGGAATAAGTTGTATAACTTAATATAGTAACAAGTTTTCCGTTATCAAGTAGCTGATCAAAAAGTTTTTGGGGAATTTCTTTTACAGCCCCATTTATAAAGATTGCATCATAAGGTGCAGCCTCTTCATAGCCATCAGCAAGATTATTGCCGATTATAAATACATTATCAATACCAAGCTTGTTAAGGTTTAAATGCGCTCTGGATGCAAGTTCGGTATTTGATTCAACTGCAACAACTTTTTTAAAAAAGTTTGCAAGGATTGCTGAGGAATAGCCCGTACCGCATGCAATATCTAAAACCGAGCCGTTGTTTTGCAAATTAAGTGCTTCAACCATTTTTGCAAACACCATTGGAGGCAGTAGATAACGTCCTCCGCCAACATTAATGCTGCCATCAATATAAGAAATCCCCTGCTTTTCTTCGGGAACAAATATCTGCCTTGGAGTTTTTGCAATAATATCAACCAAGGCCTGATTGGTAATATTCTGTGGAAGAATCTGGCTTTTTACCATGTTTATACGTGCTATTTCAAAAGATTCCATGTGCAGGACCTTAAATTGTTATTGGCTTTCAGGGTTGTACTATTACAGCAAATCGCTGTAATAGTAAAGCATTCCGGCATAGTATGCCATGGCAATCGCACTACAAAAGCACCAGCCTCGCTTCATCTCCTCCTAATGTAGCCGGGTAAGCTGGGCTTGGATTAGGCTCTGTTAACAAAGTTTTTATAGAGCCCGAGAACCTCTTTGCTTTTTTTACCTGACGCTACTACGTTTTAAGGGGCTACAGCTTTATCAATTTTTTATACGCAACTATTTATGATAAATAGCTTTTTGGTATTATTACCAGCAAAATGCGCCTATTAAAGAGGGAATTTAATTTCATGCATAAAAATCTGATAAAAACTATCCTGGTAATAATAATTACAGGAGTCCCTTATTCTGGCCATACACAACAAACCATTGCCGAAGACGATAAGGCAATTTTCAGCCTTATCTATGAAAATGATATTTTTGGTGGAACAGACAGAAATTATACTAATGGCTTTCGCGTTGCAATGCTTTCATCCGAGCAGAATACCCCGAAAACAGCACGTTGGCTTGCAGAAAACCTGTTGCCGTTTTCCTCTGGAGGCCGAAAAAGGATAGGGGTAGCTATAGGGCATAATATATATACACCGGCGCACTTAGAGCGCAGCAACCTAATAGGAAATGAGCGGCCTTATGCCGGTTGGTTATATGGTTCAGTAGGCATAGTTTCCGATACAGGCAAGCGCCTGGATAATATCATGCTTTCCGCGGGAATAGTCGGCCCTGGTGCGAAGGCGAAAGAAATCCAGGAATCCGTCCATCACATTACCGATTCACCCATAGCGCAAGGCTGGGATAACCAGCTACATGATGAGCTAGGCATTGTGCTTACAATGGAGCGTAAACTACGCGCACTTTATGAATTTTCTCCATATGGGATGGGTGTGGACTTCACGCCCCATATTGGCATAAACCTTGGTAATGTGAATACAGATGCTTCTGTTGGTGCTACTATGAGGCTTGGTTACGACCTGCCATCAGATTATGGCCCTCCGCGCATCAGGCCTAGCTTGCCTGGTTCAGATTTTTTTGTCCCAAGTAAGAAGCTTGGCGGATATTTATTTGCAGGATTTGAAGGGCGTGCGGTGGCCAGGAATATATTCCTTGATGGTAATACATTCCGTGATAGCCATAGCGTTGATAAGGAAATAATAATAGGAAATGTTCAAACTGGTATAGCCATGATATATGAAAACACCAGATTATCTTATACGCATATATTTATGACTAAAGAATTTAAGGAACAGCGAAAGGCCGAGCAATTCGGCGCTGTAACTATATCTTACAGGTTTTAATTAAAGACCTTAAACCGCATTCCGCCAAATATACTCTCAATATTATTCCTGTCTTCGCCAAGAGGTACAATACACTGCCTGTATTTCACCAACAGACCATCTTTATTAATGAACTCACCTTCATCTATAATTGGTTTGCAATATTTGAGAACTTCCTCAAATTTGTTTTTATGTGAAAGAGGGTCGATATCATCATAATCCTTTGGTGAGGTAACTCTGCTGCCATAAGCATCCAATATATTTTTTCCGATATAAATATAACGGTGCTGCTCTAAAGTCCGTAACTCTTTAGTTTTTATAAGGAAGCAATTGTCAAGGATGGGTTCCAATATGTTAGGGTCAATATCTTTTTCAGATGGCAGGACTTTGTCTTTACGTATATCATACCAGTGCGTAAGGATAATATTAGTTATCCTGCCTTCTGATGCTAACTCAGATTTGTGCTCGCGGTGTAGATCTTGGTTTTCCATAATCAACTAACATTATAATTAAACTATTCCTGTATTTCAAGAATATACGTATTTATCGTTTTCACGGTAAAATATGTTATTTTCACTTAATGTCCAATATTTATTGAATTACACCTATTATATACTAAAGAAATTAATAATTAGTTAATCCTGGTTTTGGAATTTGCCTTTTATACCAATCCATTATCTTCACAGGCATGTTACTAGGTTCCGTTGAGATTTGGGGCGCGGTCATCCCGGAAGCCGGTTTTCTCCAAAAATCTTCTTTAGATTTTTGGTAAGAAAAGCGAGGTTCCGGGATGACAATTACGAAAATCTCAGACGATGATTGACACACGATTGCTGAAAATTGGAAATACTATAGTGTAAACAGAGCCTAAGGTTGAAGCATCTCTGGCGCTGCGCCTTCTTTAGAATCAACAGCTTTACCGCCACGTGCTTTTGCAATCAAACCTTTAAATGCTTCATAATCAATAGCGCCAGGAACCAGTTCACCGCCTACTATAAATGCAGGAGTGCCACGTATCCCTATGGAAGCAGCCATTTCCTTATCAGCCATAATAGTTTTTTCTATTTCAGGGCTTTTCATTTTTTCTTCCAGTGCGGCTGTATCAATACCAAGTTCCTTTGCAATTGCATTAATGCTTTCCTGACCACCTGTACGCCCAATCATTAGTTTTTTATGAAATTCAAAGTATTTTCCAGGTGCAATCATATTTACAGCAAGGCCAGCTTTGGCTGCAAGTTCTGAATTTGGTCCAAGTATCGGCAATTCTTTAAATACAATTTTGATATTTTTGTCTTCTTCAAGCAATTTCTCAATTGTAGGGAAAACGTTTTTGCAATAACCACATGAATAGTCAAAGAATTCCACTATAACTACATCACCTTTAGGGTTTCCTGCCATCGGGGATGTGGGGTCGTTTTCAATTTCTTTTTGTTTTTGCGTTATATTTTCTTGCGCTTTTTTACCTTCTTCCGCTGCAGAATTTTGCTGGTGTTTGTTTACAGAATCAAGAATTGCCTGCGGGTTGTTCTGAATATATTCTGCAACAACGCTCTCAACTTCTTCTTTAGTAATGCCGCTGCTTCCTGGGCTTTTAAATATACTGAAAGATGTTAAAGCTATAACCACTACTAAAAGCAAGAATAATCCGAAAGTTTTTAAGAGGCTTGAATTCATTTTATATTCCTTATTAAAATAACATAGGGCTAAATGTGCCTTATAATTAACTTTTAAGCAAGAAATAGTTGTTAGATAGCCAGAACCACCTCATACTTTTTAATATGAAAAAGGATTATATGTTTTATTGTGCAGTGGTCTTTTAAACACATTTATCAAGCTCAGTCCTGAATCCATCCAACTTTAAAATATTACTCCAGCGCCTTCGTGTATTACGAAAACCATCCATTTCCGACCATTCTATATATGCCTTATCATTCTTGGATAAATCTTCCAATATTTTAACAGCATCAGAACCTTGGAAAACTCCGGCTGTCTGGTAATGATTCCTACCCACATTAATAGTAAAAAGTTGACCAGGTGTTAAAATCTGGCCACTTCTCACAGCAACTTCAAGCATATCACCCTGCTTGCCATGGATAGTTACTTCTATACCCTTATATCCAGATGATATCGTGCAACTAGGCCTGCCATCACGGTCTGTGAAATGCAGGGTTTCCCAATCACTGTAAACTAGCGGGGGATGGAACTCTATATTTTGCTTAGTGCCTTGTTGCCCGATTGTGCAGGCGCTTGTCATAAGAAGCAATGCCAGCACTCTAATTCCTTTAGATAGCATATGTCACCTTCATTAGGTATTAAGGTGTAATTATAAAAATATATCTATTAAGAATCTATGCGTATTTAGCAATTGCCATCGAACCTAATCTTCAAGATATTCCCAAATTAAGCCCTACCCCGCCAACTTCAATACCCTCAGCTTTTTCTAAATCCTCCACTCGCAAAAGTGCAATGCCGGTATTGCCAACAGCGCTGCACATTATACCAACCTTCATTTCCCCTGAGGTTATTTCCACGCCTTTATACTCAGCCAGGTTTATTCCTGGCTCTGCTGTAACAATATAAGGTTTTTTACGTAATGTGCCGCGATAATGGGTGCGGGCGGTAACTTCTTGCCCTACATAGCATCCTTTTTTATAATCAATGGCATTATGAGTGTCCATTTCATATTCAAGCGGAAATGATTTATCATATTCCATATCATTATCTGATGGGATACAAAGCGATATCCTCAAATATTCGTAATCATCAGTAGTGCCTTCCAATAAACCATTATCTTTAAAGGAGGTATCATCAAGTGGCTTTGGCATTATTGCGCGGGCTGGGAGTTTTGCTGAGCGTGGATCTGAAAATGAATGAATATTTTCAGTGAGTGATGGCATTATTGCAACCACCTGCAACTCTTGTGAAACATTCTCAATCGTAACTTTAGAACGCAGTTTATACATGGAAAGTTTTTTCTTTATTTCCTCAATCCTGGAAGAATTACAATCAAGCAATATTTTGCCTTCATATTCATATAGGAATAAGTCGTAAAGAAAGCGGCCTTGCGGGGTGAGCATAAGTGCATAAACAGCATTATCAGGACTCAGTAGGTTTATATTGTTAGTAATAAGCCCTTGCAGGAAATTCCTTGCATCCTCTCCGCTTATTGAAATTAATGACCTATCGGTAAGTAGTATATATAGATTATCTTTCATATAGTTACTGGTTGTTATTTTCTAGTTTATGGTGAGAATTGACATTACATTACTAATGATTCCACCCCGTCAATTTCCCCAATAACTGCAAAAGTAGGGTTACCTTTAATTATCCTTCCCATCATGCTTGATAGATCAGTAATATTTACCGCTGCAATTTTCTCAAGATGCTCTTCAACTGTAATATTCCTGCCAAAGCAGGTAAAATCACGCCCCAGATCATCAGCAACCGAACCTGCACGCTCTTTCGACATAAGCAGCGATGAGCGCACCCCTGCCCTTGCCCTATCCAGCTCTTTTTGCTCAATTAAATGAGATGCCTTATGCAGTTCATCTTTTACCACTTTCAGCAGCTCATTAACATGCTCAGGAGCAGTCCCGGCATAGACATTAAATAAGCCAGCATCACAATAGCTGGAATTAAAAGAGCTTACCGTATAAGCAAGGCCGCGCTTTTCACGCACTTCCTGGAACAGACGGGAGGACATTCCGCCACCCATAACGATAGATAAAAGCTGCGCTTTATAAATATCATCACTTTTATAATTAATGCCTTCAAAACCAAGTACAATATGCACTTGTTCAAGGTCGCGCTTTTCACGGAACTCACCACCACTATAAATGGCTTTTTCAAATGTAGATTTTTTTCCAGGTTTAATTACAGAAAATTGCTCTGCAATAATATTTTCAATATTGCTGCCTGCAATGTTCCCGGCAACCGCTATAACTATATTTTCACCGTAATAGTGATTTTCTATATAATTTACAAAATCAATTTTTTGTACATTATTGATAAATTCCTCGGTACCAAGGATTGAACGCCCCATAGCCTGCGCAGGATAGGCAGTCTCCTGGAAATAATCGAAAATTATATCATCAGGTGTATCTATAGTCATCGCCAGTTCTTGCAGGATAACGCCGCGTTCGCGTTCTACTTCTTCTTCATCAAAAACTGAATTCTGGATGATATCCGCAAGAATATCCACTGCCACATGCGCATCATCCTTTAAGGTTTTCGCATAATATACAGTAGTTTCACGGCCTGTATGGGCATTAAAATGCCCGCCAATATCATCAAATTCCTCGGCTATCTGCTTGGCACTGCGGCGTTTTGTGCCTTTGAATGCCATATGCTCAAGAAAATGGGAAATTCCATTACTTTCTAAGGATTCATAGCGGCTGCCGGTTGCCACCCACACACTAATGGAAACAGATTCAGTATGCTGCATATGCTGGGAAACAAGCTTAATCCCGTTCGCCATATTTATTACTTTAGGCATTTAACTTCACTTTTTTTTATGATAAACAGATGCGGGAGTTTAGTTGCTATATAGTTAAGAATCAAGAAAACTATCATTATGCAGAAAGATTTTGATAACTGGACTGCGATAAAGAAAGAGTCGCATGGCAAAGAAGGTAGGACGCTCTTTAAAGAGAGAGATGTCTGGTGGTGTAAGCTTGGGGTGAATATAGGCGATGAGCAGGATGGTAAAGGTGAATTTTTTCTACGCCCGGTTCTTGTTATAAGAAAGTTTAATAAGCGGGTTTTTATCGGGTTGCCCTTTAGCACAATAGTTAAAGATAACAATCCTTTTTATCATAAATTTGAATTCAAGGGCAGAACTCAATCTGTGATTTTAGCACAAATCCGGCTTTTAGATGCCAGAAGGCTTGAGGATAGGATGGGGAAAGTAAGCGATAGTGATTTTGACGAAATAAAAGAAAAGTCCAGAAAACTTATTTTTAACTTCTAAATTACCCGGCCTCCTTGCGGAGGCCGAAGTGGCTAACGCCAATTTATGAAGTAATTATAACATTAATATCTATAATGATGCAAGTGAAACTTATTAGAAATTCTAATTAATCAGCCCGCAGAATATACGAGCTGGTTGTGGCTAATGCCAATGTTGAGATGATTATAACTAATAAACACGAACCCGTAAATAATTTTAATAAATTTAAGTAGATTTTAGCAATTTACTTCTTTAAAACCCTGAAACAGAAACATAATAAGGAACCCAAGCCATGAAAATAAACGCTGTTGCAATCCGCCCGGGAAACGTACTTGAATTTAACAATAAATTATGCGTTGTATCAAAAATCCAGCATACACAACCAGGTAAAGGCGGTGCTTATATGCAGGTGGAAATGAAAGATATCAAGGAAGGCACTAAATATAATGAACGCTTCCGTTCCAGCGAAACTGTTGAAAAAGCCCATCTGGACACAAACTCATACCAGTATCTTTATAAAGATGAGCATAACATCACAGTTATGGACACTGAAAACTATGAACAACACAGCATAAGTAACGATCTTGTAGGCGACCCGATAATATTCCTGCAAGATGGCATGATGGTATCCGTGGTAAGTTACCAAGGCGCACCTGTTGCAGTGGAACTACCTGAAACAGCCATCCAGGAAATTGCAGAAACTGAGCCGGTTGTAAAAGGCCAGACCGCTGCATCATCTTACAAACCAGCAATACTTGATAATGGCGCACGCGTTACCGTTCCTCCATTCATTGGAACTGGCGACCGCGTTGTTGTGAGAACTGCTGATTCAACTTATGTTGAAAGGTCGAAAGACTAATTTATTGCATTGCTTCACTTTATACTCTAATATTTATGGTTAGGAAGCTACCACAATAAAGTTAGAATTTGAGGTATTATTATGGATATTCCAGTTACACCTAAATTAGCACAAAGGATTCAAGATAAAGTTTCCTCGGGTATTTATGGCAATACTGATGAAGTAATAAGTGAAGCATTGCGTTTATTAGATGAACGCGATATGTATAAAATGCGTGGCATTGAAATGCTAAAAAAAGATATAGATGAAGGTTATCGGATAGGTGGCAGGCATGATCTTGATGTACAAGAGATAATTAGGCGTAAAACTGATAAAAAGGCTCATGACTGTTAAATTATCAACCCTTGCTCAATTAGACCTTGAGGATATTTGGGAATTCATAGCAACTGATTCCATAGAAACTGCCAATAATTATTTATTAAATTTGCAGGAAAGGCTTAACAACCTTTCCGAGCAACCTTTTTCTGGAAGGAAACGCAAAGAATTTGCAATAAACCTACTATCTTTTCCCATAGATAATTATGTAATATTCTATGAAATGGAATCCGAAAAACAAATATACATCGTAAGGATATTACATTCAGCCCGCGACATATCTTCTATTTTATTAAATTAACATTGGTTTTATAATGCCTGTATTCTCCCCCACTATGACTGTAATGATGAAAGCCGTGCGTAAAGCAACCAGGGCGTTAATTCGTGACTTTGGCGAATTGGAAAATTTACAGGTTTCCAAAAAAGGTACTAACGATTTCGTAACTGCCGCAGATTTAAAAGCTGAAAAAATCTTAATAGAAGAATTACAGAAAGCTCGCCCTAAATATGGCTTCCTTACCGAAGAAAGTGGTGAAATCCCAGGAACGGATGAAAGCCACCGCTGGATTATCGATCCTTTGGACGGAACAATAAACTTCATGCATGGCCATCCTACTTTTTGTTCAACAATCGCACTGGAAAGAACCCACCCGAACGGCTCCAGGGAAATTATTGCGGCACTCACTGAAGCGCCTGTACTGAATGAAATATTCTGGGCTGAAAAAGGTGTTGGAGCCTGGGTTGAAGGCGGCCATACCGCACGGCGCTTACGCGTTTCCGCACGCACAAAATATACAGATTCATTATTATGTGTTGGCGCGCTCAAAACCGATATAACAAGCGTGAATAAGCTTGTATCCCTTCAGGCAAGCGGCGTTCGTGCAATCGGCTCCACCGCGCTTGCACTAGCTTATACTGCATCAGGCAATTTCGATGCTTTCATGCAAGGTAAAACCAATTATTGGGATATAGCAGCAGGAATATTGCTGGTAAAAGAAGCTGGTGGGAACGTTACAACATATAACAATAAAAATGATTTCCATAATAGCAATCCAAGCATCATCGCTGCAAATGACATAATGCACGGAAATCTCATCAAAGAGATAGAATAAACATAGCGCAACAGCAGGTTGTTTAAGCAATAGGTTTAAATACTCCAGCACAAAGCGCAAGATTTACAAAATTATTGTTGATTGATTCTATCTTCCTTGATTCTTATAATAGTTTCCACTATAGCTTAGCTATAATACGCTATGTAAAATCAAAGCCTTAATAGGTAATTATGCGCAAGAAAAACAATACTATCAGAATGTTAGCAGCTTTCACCGCCCTTACTAGCGGTGCAACTCCTATTTACAGCCATGCACAGGCAAAATCATTACCTTCAATAGAACTAAATTTCGATGTTTTAGAAAGGTTGCAGATACAGGAAGAGCCTGTACTTACAAAAAATCTCCATGCAAAACCTGCCCAACTGGAAGATTCTGAAAGAATCGTAAAACCTGAATTGAAGCCTCAGCAGGTTATAATTGCCGAGCCTGCGGAAAAAGTTAAACATGAGAATGCCCAAAAAGCGGCAAAAAAAGACGATTTAACGATACTACCATCTTCAATCTCTCCAGATTCAGAAAAACAACCTGCTGGAGTTGTTAGCAAAGATTCAACCCCGCCGATCGTAATAGAGAAAGACGTTCAGTCCGGTGCATCTGGTGCTAATGCCGTACAAACAGAGAAAAAAAGTGCATTAAGCTCATTCCTTGACAAATTCACACCAACTAAGCCAGAAAAAACTGATGCTGTAAAAGTAGAACCCCTTCCAATCCAGGAAGCTGTGACAAGTGATGCAGTAAAAGATATTGAACAAACACCAGTGATTAAGGAAAGTAAAGCTACTGCTACAGATACTAATAAAAAAGCACGCACAGAAAAGAAGAAAGAGACAAAGAAAAAAACTTCCTCTGAAAAATCAAAGGAAGCTTCCAAGAAGCCTGTAAAAAAACAGGTAGTATCTACTAGTAAAGATGTTCCTTCTAAAAAAACCGATACCAAAACTGAAAATGCTATAACGGTTCCAGAAATAAAACATGAAAGTCTTGCCCGCCCGGCAACTACAGATGTTGAAAAAGCGCCTGAAAATACCACTGTCCAGCAAGTACCTGAGCAAGAAACAGTTATGCCTGAAGTGGTTAAAAACGAAAACCACGATGAAATTATAAGCAAACCTACTGCCGAAGAACAGGCTAAAAACAACAGCGCATGGCAATTATTCCTAAAAGAATCCAAAAAGAAATCTGATGCAGCGGAACTAAGCAATACGGAAACTAAGCCTGCGGAAGAACCAAATTCATTTATATTTGCAAGCAAACCTTCTGTGGTGGCAACGTCTAAAAACCCTATAGAAGATACTAAGCCAGAGGCACCTGAAGTTAAAACCGCTGAGGAAACTCCCGTTCAAAGTGAGCAGTTTGAACAAACGGAAATTGAAACAGTTGCACCGCAAGAAGAAAATCTATCCGAGCAACCTGACAGCGCTTCAGAAACTGAAGTGGCTAAAATCGATTTACTCCCAGAAGAAATGGTTCCACCTACTGAAAAAGAAACAATTGACCGCGATGTTATAGAGGAAGTACCGTCAGAATCAGTTGCTCCAAAAGCCGAAAAAGGTTTTTTTGCTTCCCTGATGGATAAAATCACTTCATTTGGCAGTTCTAAAAAAGATATAAAAAATTCTGATGTAGCAGCGCCAGAAGAAACAGAGCAGCCCATTGAACAAAATACAGACACTAACGAACCTCCATTACTGGCGCAAGTGAAGGATGCAACTCCTGAAAATAGCCCCCTTGAAGAAGAAATGGCGAAAAGCAAGAAAATTCTTGAAGAAAAAGCCAAATCTTCAACAAATGAAGCTGAAAACAACACCACGCAACTCGTCAGCGAAACAGAAAGGAAACTTAGCGATGCAATTGATAGTCAATTAGCATCTCCTGCCCCTTCTTCAGTACCTCCGGTGCCTGAACCAGCAGAAATTCCTATGCAATTATCTGCCCTGCCTCCTCCTGGGGATGCCGCACATATTACATTAAAAGATATGGAGAAAGGTCAGGAACCTGAAAACCAAAATGCACCTGGAAAACAGCAGGTTGTTACGGATAATAACATTTTATTAAGCATCACTTTTGATGAAAATAACGTTACGTTGAGTAACTCAGATAAAGAAAAATTAAACAAACTTATCCAGAACTTACTGGATTCCGGCAAAAGGCTGAAAGTAATGAGTTATGCAAGCGGTGTTGATAATGAAGTAAATTCAGCACGCAGGATTTCATTGCAACGTGCTATCGCTATCAGAACGCAGATGATTCAGGCGGGACTTGAAAAGAACCGCATAAATGTACAGGCAATCGGCAATAACACTACCGACAAGGAATTTGCCAATAGCACCAACATTTATGTAGTGGAATAATTTTCATAATGAAGTTTTAATTGCCCTACCCTACTATATTTGGTAGATAGGTGTCAGGAATTAGGGATTGGAGATTAGGGATTGGGTTCCAGGCTTCCTTAGATAAAGCTAATTTGGGATCCAACTTTTCTAAAACCCAATCCCTAATCCCCAATCCCCCAATCCCTAACCCCCATATTTTTATGAAAGCAAAAGTAATACAGGAACTCGAACAACGCAGGAAAGATGCCTGCACTGGCGGCGGAGCAAAGCGAATTGATGCCCAGCATGAAGGCGGAAAATTAACCGCGCGCGAACGCATAGAAGTACTGCTGGACCCGGATTCTTTTGAAGAATACGGTATGTTTGCGCAAGCGCGTTGTACTGATTTCGGAATGGAAAACAAAAGAACCTCCGGCGATGGCGTGGTTACAGGCCACGGCACTATTAATGGCCGTTTGGTGTTTGTATATTCACAGGATTTTACAGTCCTTGGCGGCTCGCTTGGTGAAGTACATGCCGAGAAAATCTGCCGCATACAGGATATGGCAATTAAAGTTGGCGCGCCAGTAATCGGTATTAATGATTCCGGCGGCGCACGTATCCAGGAAGGTGTTAATTCACTGGGCGGATATGGAGAAATATTCCAGCGCAATGTTGATGCTTCAGGCGTTATACCGCAAATTTCCCTGATAATGGGGCCATGCGCTGGCGGCGCGGTTTATTCCCCTGCCCTTACAGATTTTATTTTCATGGTTAAGAACACTTCATACATGTTTGTAACCGGGCCTGAAGTTGTGAAAACCGTAACGCATGAGGATGTAACCCGTGAAGTTCTGGGCGGAGCTTCTACCCATACCGCTAAAACTGGCGTTGCTGATATGGGGTTTGATAATGATATTGAAGCCCTGCTGCAAACCAGAAGGTTAATTAACTTCCTGCCGCTTTCGAACCGTGATGAGCAAACTAAGCGCCACACTAAAGATTATGCAGATAGGCTTGACCTTTCCTTAAACTCGCTTGTGCCGGAAAACCCGAACAAGCCTTATAACATGAAAGAGCTTATAGACAGGGTGGTGGATGAAGGTGATTTCTTTGAATTACAGCCTGATTTTGCCAGAAATATAATTATAGGCTTTGGTCGCATGGAAGGCTATACTGTGGGCTTTGTTGCCAACCAGCCTATGCACCTTGCCGGATGCCTTGATATTGATGCCTCACGCAAAGCCGCGCGCTTCATCCGTTTTTGTGATGCGTTTAATATTCCGGTGGTTACTTTCGTTGATGTTCCTGGCTTCTTGCCTGGCGTATCACAAGAACATAGCGGTATTATAAAACATGGCGCAAAACTGCTTTATGCTTACGCGGAAGCCACGGTTCCGAAAATAACAGTTATCACCAGGAAAGCTTATGGTGGCGCTTATATAGTTATGAATTCAAAGCACCTGAAAGGTGATATGAATTACGCATGGGCGAATGCTGAAATTGCTGTGATGGGGCCAAAGGGCGCCGCGCAGATATTATTCCGCGAACATGCCAATGATAAAGAAAAGATGGAAGAACTCACCAACGATTATGTCGAAAAATTCGCATCCCCATTTGCAGCGGCATCGCGCGGGTTTATCGATGAGGTAATCAGGCCACAAAATACCAGGTGGCGCATCTGCCGCGCGCTTACATTGCTGCGTAAAAAGAAGGTTGAGAAACCTTGGAAGAAGCATGATAATTTGCCGCTTTAGTAATATTAATGCCGTGATGTCATTGCGAGGAAGGCTAGAGATACTGATGTTTTGCCACAAATGAGATATTAGAGAACATACAAAAT
>DITJ01000069.1 GCA_002422795.1 Alphaproteobacteria bacterium UBA6187
ACCATGCACCCCTCCTTCACCCAGTCCACCATTTTTGCTTAAAGGCCCAATGATTCTATTCCTGCCATAATAATCATCTATATTCTCACGTTTCATTTTAGCATTATGAATTTCTGGTATATAATTACTAACTCCTCTTTGAACAAAGGGCTTGCTAAAATTTCTGAATTCATATCTATTTATATCTGTAGCAGGAAAATCTATATTTAAATTACTGTTAACTGTAAAATTAAAGAAACAAACATTCTCACTACCAATAGTAAGTACTCTTATTTCAAGGGACTCCATGCCATCCGGTATTTCGTGACTAATAAAATCTGGGTTGAGATCAAACATTTTGGCATATTTGGGAGAATAAGCTTGTAAACTTACATCAAAAATCTCATTTCGCCATTGGCGTTCAGTTATATCCATAGATATTTTGCCTTTTGAAGCTCCATTTGTTTGCTCTATATTAGTAATTAGCGAGGAAGCAACCGCATTACTTCCATATAAAATTATGGATATTAAAATTAATATCTTTTTCATAATTACTTCTCTAGTTCTACTAATTTGCCATATATAGAATCAAAAACCTGCCTGGCCTGCTTCTTATCCATTCCTACCTTCATGCCTGGGTTGTAAAGTATTTTTAATAGCGTCCAATCCAGAACTGTCATTTCTTTTGATGTATCAGCATCATTAAATTTGGTATAAGCAGCTCCCCTGACATCATTAGCTAAGCCCATTATTTGAGTGATTTCTTCCTGTATGCATCCTTTAATAACCCACAAAGAATCAGCGCAGATACACTAATTATCAGGACTATCTTTTTATTCAAATATTTCAAAACGTATCTCCAAATTCCTTCTTATTGAACTTTAAAGTTACTTTGTAACTATTTATTCTTCACATATCTACCAATCCCGCCACTTAGGATTGTAGAACGCCCCATAATTAGGTTCTAATATTTACAGATGCATTCCGGTTGGCTTCTACTTGAAAAGGAAGTCCCTTATATCGCAACTACATTACATCCGCAAGCGCATAGTTGCATTTCCGCATAATCAATGCATCCTCTGGAAGAGGGCTGGTTAGGCAACTCCTGTCCATCCATGTCTGAATTCGTTATTTGTAATGGTATTCATTGTGGAACTGTGGCTTAAAAGAAGAACTAACTTATGATTGTAATTTTTCATCCCGGTAATATTTATCACGCCATTCTTTTTTCGGTTCTATGATAGCAGGATTATTGCGCCCCTTATTAAATTGGCTTATTAGAACAACCATTGTTTCTTTGAAAAAGTAGGAAATGCAGGCTATAGAGCCAAAGCCCATTACTCCCAAAATAGCTTGCACCCATGGGGTTAGCTGGGAGTATTTATTAAGGAAATCTGCAAATAAGTTATAATTTTCCATAGGTATAGCAACATAATTTTCTTTTATAAAAATGGCAAGGAAAAGCGTGCCTATGAGCACGTATATTTTTTTATATAAAAGGTGATTATAGTCAGCATGAGAAATAAACATGCTGAAAAAACAACTGCAAAACTAGTTAAACTGCTAAAAGAAAAGCGGTTAGAAAAAGGCTTGAGCCATCAAACGCTGGCAGACTTGGCTGGAGTAAACCGCAGCACCATAAGCAGGATAGAATCCGGGGAGCGTATACCTACTATTACGGTTTGTTTTAAAATAGCTAGTGCGCTTGAACTTAAATTATTTAATTTCCTACAAGATATTGAAAATTAATTACTCCTCATTTTATTAAAAATTGTTATTGCTAAAATCATTAAGTTATGTTTTTTTGAAAGAAAACAACTAATGAGTGCAAAATGAAGCTGCTTAGTCTTACCATTTCAAATTTCCGTTCTATTAATGGCGATAAAACAACCATTTCATTTGAAGGGTCTGATATAATTTTCCTTATAGGAAAAAATAATGCGGGCAAATCCTCTATTCTTCATGCGTACAATTTCTTTGTAAACCCCAAGCAAAAAGCGGAAAGAACAGATTTTTATGGATATAATCCAACTAATGCTATTGAGATTGAAGCAGTTTTTAAGCAAGAAGAAGGTGATAAAAAATACTTTGAAGATAAGGGGTTACAAAAATGGGTTGTAAGCAAAGATGGGAAATATAAAGATTGTGTTCGTTTTAAGAAAATTTGGCAAGGGGAAGAATGTGCTGGCTGGACTGGTGTTGCCCTTGAAAGCCAGAAATATACTTATGATCCAGCTACGGAAGAATTTACAGCGGGTGGCTTTGGTGGATTAGAACAATATCTAACTAAGTGTGCTCCTACCGCAATTACAATACCTGCTATACAGACAGATAAAGAACTTGCTGATTGGGTAAAAGATACTTTTAAGAAAACAGTCTTAAAAAGCTTAAATGAAGAACAAAAAGCAGTATATGATGACGCAATAGAAAAAATTAAGTTGCTGCAGGAAGCTGTATTATCCGATGAACAAATACAAAATCTTAATAAGTCAGCAAATGTAAATTTTCAGAAAATATTTCCTGAACTAAAATTACTATTACAAGTTAAGGACGCAGAACCTTTCAGCCTTAATGCCGCTCTAGAAAAAGAATTTTCAGTACATGTAAATGATAATAGTGTGTCGCATGGTAGCCAAAATATAACAACACATGGCCATGGTGTGCTTAGGCAGGCAATGTTTAATTTCCTGGGAATAGTAAGTAATGCTGATGTTTCTGAAGGGAAGCAATTCTTGCTATTATTTGAAGAACCGGAAATTTATTTACATCCAAAAGCTGTATTATTATTACGCGATGCTTTGTATGAATTGTGCAAAGACTCTCCTTTTCAAATACTATGTTGCTCACATAGCCCTGCATTAATTGATATTTCCCGCCCACATACTTCTATCGTTAGAGTAGTAAAACAAGATAGTAAGACAAATTTTTATCAAGTTGGAGAAGATGTTCTGGCTTCAGATAAAGAGCGCCTACAAATGATAAATCGTTTTAATCCTCATATTTGTGAGACATTCTTTGCAGATAAAGTTGTTTTGGTTGAAGGTGATACTGAGGCGGTTGTTATAAGGGATTTGATAGCCAGAATATCACCTAAATCTGATATTTTTGTATTAAATACTGGTACTAAAAATAATATACCATTTTTTCAGAAAATTCTTACTCATTTCAATATTATACAACATATAATACATGATTGTGATTCTGCAGATAAAAAATCTGCATGGGCATTAAATAGAAAAATTTGGGATAATATTATTGCGGCTAATAACCAATTTGCATTACTAGCAAGGCGGTATGTTTTCGTATGTAATTTTGAAGATGCTCATGGGTATAAGCATAATGATGAAGATGGCAAGCCCCTGTCAGCTTACAAGTACATTCAAACAATCCCTGATACGGCTAATGTTCCGGTGATAAATTTTGTTAAATGTATTCTTGGTTTAATTAATCCGAATAGTGATTATAACCAGAAAGACATAGAGTCTATGGCTACCTCTAATAAGCCTGATGTAGCTTAGTAGTCATTATAATAATTTCTTACTACTCTGATACTCCTGCATATCCTTATTAAACTGCCTCTCCGTTATAAGGCCTTTTTTTTAAGGCAATTCTTAAAACCTCATCATAAGGCATTTTCTTTGTAGGTGTCGGCTTGTTATTTTTTACAATAGCTTTCCTTTCCTCCTGCTTTTGCTTAGGTGCGCCCACAAGATTAATTATAACATCAATTTTTTGCTATTTTTAATTTCATTAACATTTGACATGGCTTTAATATTGCCACTAACTTTATTTTTATTGCGCGATAATATGGCAATATTATGCCCTTGCCCAATCAGGAAGTCTATAAGGTAAGTGCCGATAAAGCCTGTTCCGCCAGTAATTAGAAAATTCATATTTATTAATTAGCTAAATAGTTTTATTAAAAATAATACTAAATTAACAACCGCGCAAAGTGTTATGGTTATAAATGTACAAACCATACCAATTTGCCTGTATTTCAAGCTGGTTTTAAGTTTATCATTTTCATATTTCTCATAGAATGCGAGAGCATAAAGATGGCTTATGCGTCCAGTTAAAAATAAAATCCCCAGAAGATGGATTATATAAATGGCCACTCCCTGATACTCAGCCATAAATAACAACAACAGTACAAAAGGTGTGTATTCGCTAAAATTAGCATGTGCTCTGATTCGCTGCTCTAGCAATTTAGAGCGGCCGCTACCAAGTGCAACTTGTGCGGAAACTCTAGCTTTTATTACCAAAATAGACAAATATACAAATATTATTGCTAATAAAGATGCATATAAAGAAACTATCATAATATCGACACACTCCGTTATTAAGATTTATTTTTCATTTTACTGGTTAGGAATAATTTTATCCCATATGGCAGAATTGAAAGGAATTTGAGAAATATTGTGAACTTTTTGGGAAAATGGATTTCAAAGGCTTTACTTCTTAAACCATCAGCAATGTATATGGCTGCAACTTCAGGCTCAACACGCATAGGCATTGAAAAGTTGTTTTTATCTGTCATTGGGGTGCGTACGAATCCAGGATTTATTACTTTAATATCAATATTCTTTGGAACTTCCGCATAAAGGCTTTCGGCAAAATTAATCAGAGCTGCCTTGCTTGCGCTATATGGCTGACCGCCAGGAAGCCCGACATAACCTGCAACGCTGGCACATAATGCTAATTGACCTTCTGATTGTTTTTGTAAGATTGGCAGGGTTGCTTTTGCTACATGGAACGCACCAAGCACATTTACTTCCAGAAGTTGTTTAGTAAATGCTACATCCATATTTTCTATATTGGCAGGATTGTAAATAGCCGCCATAAAGATAACCCTATCGAGTTTTTTGACGGTTTTGGTTATGTAATTTATTGCCGATTCAATATCGGAATAATTAGCGACATCCAGCGGATAAATATGATGCTGCCTGCCTAGCTCTTTTCGCAGGCTCTCCAGCGCATCTTTGCTACGTGCTGATAAAATAAGCGTTGCACCCTGCGCGGATAGCACTCTTGCTAAGGCCGCTCCAATGCCGCTACTTGCGCCAATTATCCAAATATTCTCACCACTGAAAGACATTATTTACCTTGTTTTTGCATAAATATTGTTAACTCGGCAACAGTCAGACCAAATTTCTTAATATATGAGCGGTTAATAAGAACCCCACCTTTCATCTGCCACATCCAATCATCAAATTTCAGACGGTAAGTTTTACCATCAACAGGCAAATCCATGCTATAATGCCAGTTCACTGCGCTTCCTTCTAAAGTACCTTTCGCAACACCAAGTATATCTCCGGCAGTGCCATCGTATGAATTGTCAGAACTTTTTGTAATCGTCCATGTGCGGTGCTGCACTTCGCCATCGTAATAATGGAATGTTTCTTTCAACGTGCCAACATCACCTTGCCAAGAGCCAACCATTTCCACATCGAAGCGCCTTACAACCCTACCTCGCCAGTCCTGCACTATCCCCCATGCCTTTATTGGCCCTGTGAAATATTCTTTAATATCTGCCTTTGGTTCGGTGCCTTGATAGTGCTTCATTGTATTTCCGCCGCATCCACTAAACATTAGCATTACTCCTAATAAAATTATTTTGTGCATTCTTTTCTCCTGAAATATTAGTTTTTTGAAAGCGCCATAACATAAAAATTGCAATAATTTTAAGCAGGCATGGTATTGCCGCATAAATAAAACCAAGAGCTTGCAACGCATTGGTATCATTATTCAAGCCTGGTTTGTACCCCGTAATATCAAGAAATGGCAATGCTATCACAGAAGCCAAAGCTAATGCTAATTTTGCTAAAAAAGCAAACAGGCCAAACTGGGATGTTGCCGTTGCTTCATTTTTTTGTTCATGGATGTAGTAGGCTAAAATTGCAGGTGGCAAAGCAAGGTCAGCGCCAAAAGCAATGCCTGAAGTTATACAAATAAGTCCATATTGCCACACATCACCTGCGCCCAAGAAACATGCCCATATAAAACTGGCAACGGCCAATAACATCGCAATCATCCATGCGGTATATTTATTATATTTACGGCTAAAATATTGCCAAACAGGCATTCCGGCAATACCTGCTAGAAAATATAAGGCAAGGAATAAGCCTGTATAATTTTGCGCCTCCAGCCGATCTCGGATAAAAAATAGCACAAGCAATGCAGGAATACTTGAGGCCAGCATACTAATTGTATAAATAGCAAAGAATTTGCGTGTTCTGGTTGGGGTGGAGCTTAGAATCTTCCAAAGTGATTGTTGCTTTTCCACATTAGCTACATGGGTATTATTCTTTTTATACCAGATATAAAAAGCAACCATGGCAATAAACATAAATGTGGCAAGAATGATGCCCATCCATGCAAAAGCTGAAGATGGTGGGATCGTCTGCATCAGTATGCTGGGAAGCAGAACAGCTAGCAACAAGCCTACAAGGCCAAAGCCTTCCCTATATCCTGTAATACGGGTTTGCTGGTTTTTATCCTTACTCCACAAACTGCCCAGCGCATTAAGGTTAATGCTTAAGATGCTAAATGCAGTTGTTGCAAGTAGCATAAAAGCACAAAACCAAAATAAGGCATATTCTTGTTGAGGCTGAAATAACATAGCAAAACTTACCACCAGCATCGCCGCAGAAGAAATAATAACAAACATGCGCTGCCTCTGGAACTTATCGCTGAAATAGCCAATAAGCGGATCTTGAACAGCATCAAAAAAACGCAATAGTAACAAAGCTATTCCCATTATAGAAAGGGAGACGCCAAAATTTGTGGCGTAATAATCAGGTGCATGGACATAAAGCGGCATTCCGGCAAATGCAAGCGGCATGGCTACAAAGCCATAAAACAACAAGTCTCTGCGGCTTAGTGCCTGAGTCATTTACCCCCCAGCAATTTATTGCGGAGCTTTAATTCCGAAGTTTTTTCACCAAGCCATATATCAAAGAATGGAATTACGAATTCTTTATCTTTTGCGGTACCATATAGTGCGCCATTATGATAAAGCTCAACTTCTTTCTTCGCTGTATAAACAGCAGTAATGCGATCACCCTTTTTAACATTTGGGTATATTTCCAGAAATATCTTTTTATATCTGGCTAATGTTTCATCAGGCAAATTATGCGCATGTTTAATTTCCTTTAGGCTTCTATCTGTAAGCTCTTCTTTAGAAAAATTCATGCGGTATGTTATGCTAAGGGCAAATGGGTGTTCGTAGGAAAAGGTTTTTGCATCAGTCCACAGGCTTGTATCGTAAACATGCAGCAGCATAAAATGAAGTGTTCCTTCACCATATGGTTTTTCTGCCGTGAATTTATCTTTTATTTCAGCAGGCTTATCATAGGCCAAGCTAATTGCAGGCAATAATAATATAAGTAGGCAGATTATTTTACGCATGTTCCATCTCTATTTGTACAACATTGGTTCTGCCACATTCAAAAGCAGCAATTGATGATGCAAGGTAAAACCGCCAGTTTTTTATAAACTCTTCACTATATCCCATTGACCGTATTTCACCTTGTTTTTCATCAAAGCGTTTTAGCCATTGTCTCAGGGTACTTGCATAATCCTTTCCAAAGCTAAATACCTCTTTGCAGACAAGCTTAGATTTTGCCGCCTCTTCCTTAAATTTATGCACTGATGGCAGCATGCCGCCTGGAAAAGTATATTCCCTGATAAAATCGCTGCGCTTGCGGTAACTATCAAAAATACTATCTTCAATAGTTATTGTTTGTATTAAGGCTTTGCCTCCATGGTTGAGTCTGGCTTTAATATTACGGAAATATTCCTGCCAGTATTTTTCTCCCACCGCTTCGAACATTTCTATCGAAACAATTGCATCGAACATACCTTTAACATCGCGGTAATCTTTAAGATGTATTTTTGAATTTCCGCTAACACGAGTTTTGGCAATTTCATATTGCGATGGCGATATTGTAATGCCTTGCACATTATGCCCCATATTATTTGCGGCCTCTGAAAAACCGCCCCATCCGCAGCCAATTTCCAGAATGTTTTTTTGCCCCTGCCCTATTTTATCTAGGATACGGCTATATTTTGCGTTTTGCGCTTCTTTTAAATTATCATTTGAGGAGGTAAAAATTGCAGATGAATAGGTCATGCTTTCATCAAGCCATAATTTATAAAAATCATTACCTACATCATAATGCGCAGCTATATTCTTTTTGCTGCCGCTTTTGCTGTTACGCCTTAGTAGATTATTAGTAATAAAGAAAAACATCCGGCTTTTGAATGTACCGTGGGCATAAGTTTCAAATTGCTTCATATTTGACATAATCAGGGTTAAGAAGTTTTCCAAATTATCGGTATTCCAAAGTCCGGCAATATAATCCTCTCCAAGCCCAATATCACCACGAGTAACTATATTTTCTATAACTTGCCAGTCATGTATGTGGAATGTCGCGCAAACGCCTTGATTCTTACCAACATAGTTACGGGTTACGCCCTTGGGCGTTACAATAGTGAGCGCACCTGTATCAATTTTATTCAGGGTTTTAAGTAAATTCTTAACAAGTGTAGTACGAATAGACATAGCTATTTTGAAACCTCATTCTTAGGTGGACTGGGTTTTGGGATGTATTTGATTCCTTTGGCGACCAGTTTAAGTGCCTGCCAGTGTATTAGAAAAATAACTTTTATTGTTATAAGTGGATAGCGCAAAAAGCATGCTAAAAGCGATTTGTCATTTAACTCATGACGCTTGCCAACCAGAGATGTTGTTAGCATTTCACCATTTTCATCATGATAATTTATCCATGCACCAATATTTTTATCCGAATAAGCAAAACGGAAGCTATAATTTCCTTCAGTTTTCAAAAATGGTGACACATGGAAAAGTTTTTTAGATTCTAATAAATCATCTTTTTCGATTGGTCTTTTATCATCATGAAAACAGATATAGTTATGATTCTCGCCAAATGTATTATTCACCTCAGCAAGCACAGCCCTTAAATTATTTTGCTTATCCAGGCAAAACCAGAAACTAACTGGGTTAAAAACATAGCCAAATATCCTTGGCATGGTAAGCAGTACCACATCCCCATCTGCAACATTATTAAGCTGCCATTCTTTAAGAATATTCTTAATATAGCCTTGCATTGTGCCATTCTCATCAACCAGATGGTCTTTATCCTTAATGCTAAAGAGAGCAGGTTTATTATATTTGCATAATTTCAGGCTATTTAATTCATCAAGTTTGCTAAGGCTAACGCACAAATAATAAACCTTATAGCAAAACTGGTTTACCTTCGGGCGAAGGCGCTTATGGGCAACATCCGCAACTAATAATCCCCCTGCTATTCCCATGGTATAGTAACTCCCATGTTTTTCACCACATTTACAGCACTAAGCAGCCCATCCTCATGAAAGCCATATCTTGTATAAGCACCGCAATACCAGCTATTATTCACCCCTTGCAAGGCTTCTATTTTATCTTGCGCTGCAATAGCTTCTTTTGTGAAAACGGGGTGGGAGAAAGTATGCTTATCAAAAGTGAGTTCAGCTTTTGGCTCGAATATTGGGTTAAGTGTTACAAACACCGGCTTTGCTTTATCAATGCCCTGCAAATTATTCATCCAGTATGTAACTGCTATTGAATTTTCTGGCTTACTGCTATCCCGCGAATATATCCAGCTTGCCCAGCAATTTTTCCGCTTTGGCATTAGCGATTCATCACGGTGCAAATATGCAACATTTTCCTGATATGTAAATGCACTTAGAATTGACTTTTCTTCCGCGCTTGGTTTATCCAGCAATGCCAGGGCTTCGTTAGCGTGGCAGGCAAATATTACTCTATCGTAAGTTTTGGTCTCGCCTTTTGTATCTGTAATTTTTACAGATTTATTATCTCGTTTTACAGATACAACTCCGCAATCTGTTAGTATTTTATCAGCAAAACTTCTGGTAAGGCGCTTAACATATTCTTTGCTTCCACCTTTTACAGTATACCAAGTTGGCTGGTCACTTACTGTAAGCAGGCCATGATTCTGGAAAAATCTTACAAAAGTTTGCGCTGGAAATTCAAGCATTGTAGATGTGGGGCAGCTCCATATCGCCGCACCCATCGGCAGAAGGAACCAATCGCGAAAACCTTTCCCCATTTTCAGTTCATCCAGATATTCCCCAAGGGTAATAATATTGGCGCGCTCAAGAACCTGCGGTGCGCATTTAAAAAATTTACGCATATCGAGCAACATGCTGTAGAATTTTGGATTAAAGAAATTACTTTTTTGCCCAAAAACTGAAAACAGGCTTTGCGCTGACCACTCTAATTTACCTTCATCGATAGAAGCGCCAAAAGACATATCGCTTTTAGTTCTGGCAACGCCAAGTATTTCAAATAATTTAGTTAGGTGAGGATAGTTGCGGTTGTTAAAAACAATAAATCCAGTATCAACTGGAATTTTTGTGCCATCGTAATTAATCTCTAGGGTGCGGCTATGCCCACCAACAACTCTATTCTTTTCATATACGGTAATATCCGCATGTTTATTAAGTAAATATGCGGCACCTAAGCCTGATATACCACTGCCAATTATTGCAATCTTCATGTTTGCCATTCACTTGTTTTTAAGTATGTTTAACTTATAATAGACTATATGGTATGATTAGTATATTCATACTGGTTAGTCTAGTGAAATAAAAATATATAAGTAAATGCCAGCAAAGAATTTTGATAATAAAAAACATAATGCAATTATAGCGGCAGCAACCAGGCTTTTCTTAAAGCAGGGCTATAGCAAAACCACTATGGATCAGGTGGCAAAAGATGCAAATGTCACCAAGCAAACGGTCTATAGCCATTTTGGCGATAAGGATAAATTATTCAGCGCTATGATTACAGGCCAGTGCAAGAAGCATACCCCGCCTGATATAATGCTGGGTAGCGATGCTCCGTTTGAAGAATTAATGTTTAAAATTGGGCTTGGGTTTCTGCAAATGATAACCAGCAAGGAAGGTCTTGCAACAACACGTCTAGTTATGAGCGAAGCGGAAAGAAAGCCTAAACTTGCCGAGCTATTTTATAAAACTGGCCCGCAGCAAATGAATAAAATTCTAACCGACTTCCTGGAGTTACAGAATAAAAGTGGATTTCTTAGAATACCGAACACTGAAAGCGCGGCATCGTATTTCTTTTCAATGTTAAAAGGGCGCTATCATTTGCGTATGGCCTTAAAAATTAAACCACTTCCTACAAAAAAAGAACTTGAGGAGCACACACGCGAGACAGTCCGCGTTTTCCTGAAAATATATGGTGGCGACAGCCCCCTTATCACAAACGATATTATGTCGTAGGCTTTAAATGAAAAAAACAATCGTCTGGCTTCGAAATGATTTAAGACTGAAAGATAATCCGGCGATACATGAAGCTGCGGCGCGCGGAGCTGTTATTCCGGTTTATATAGTTGATGACACTCAAGCTGAGTGGAAAATAGGCGGGGCATCAAAATGGTGGCTGCACCACAGCCTTGTATCACTTGCAAAAGATTTTAAAGATTTGGGCATAAATTTAATACTAAGGTGCGGTAATCCTAAACAAATTCTGGAAAAACTAATTACCGAATCCGGCGCGGATGCAGTTTTCTGGAACCGTTGTTATGAGCCGCAATTAATAAAACGCGATAAGGACATAAAAAGTTTACTTGAACAATTTGATATAGAGGTAAAAAGCTTTAATGCCTCACTTTTGTTCGAGCCGTGGGAAATTAAGAATAAACAAGGCGGCAATTATAAGATGTTTACTCCATTTTGGAAACACTGCCTAAGCTTACCACAGCCAAATGAGCCTCTAGCAGCTCCAAAATTTAAGCAATCAGCTATCTCCCTTAAAAGTAATACGCTAGATAGCTTAAATTTACTCCCCAAGAATCCTGATTGGTCTGGTGGCCTTGCTGAAAAATGGCAGCCGGGAGAAGCTAGCGCAATCTCCTTATTAAATTATTTCCTCGATAATTCTATAAATAATTATTCAAATGGCCGTGATATTCCAGCACTTGGCAGCACCTCTAACTTATCACCACATTTGCATTTTGGAGAAATAAGCCCAAGGCAAATATGGCATTCTGTCCATTTTAATTCAGAACTAAACAGCAATGCTAACGAGCGGCATAACTTGCAAAAATTCCTTGCTGAAATTGGCTGGCGTGAGTTTTCCTATAACTTACTTTATTATTATCCTGATTTGCCTTTAAGCCCATTTAACAGGAAATTTGAATTTTTCCCTTGGCATAAAGATGATAAAGCTTTGCGCCTCTGGCAGCAGGGTAAAACCGGCTACCCTATTGTAGATGCAGGCATGCGGCAATTATGGCAAACCGGATATATGCATAACCGCGTTCGTATGATTGTTGCGTCATTCCTTACAAAACACCTTTTAATCCACTGGCATGAAGGTGCAAAATGGTTCTGGGATACGTTGGTAGATGCCGACTTAGCCAGCAACTCAGCAAGTTGGCAGTGGGTGGCCGGTTGCGGCGCTGACGCTGCGCCATATTACCGTATTTTCAACCCTATTCTTCAAGGCCAGAAGTTTGACCCTACAGGAGAATATGTAAGAACATGGGTTCCAGAGCTTGCACATATTGATAATAAATATATCCACGCGCCCTGGGAGTTAGGTAAAACTATAAAAAACTATCCATCTCCAATAGTTGATCATGTAAAAGCAAGGGCTATGGCCATGCAGGCTTATAA
>DITJ01000048.1 GCA_002422795.1 Alphaproteobacteria bacterium UBA6187
ATAGCTGGTTTGGCAAGAACCGTAAAAGCTCTGATAAAATGATAATCCTCGGTGATTTTAATATTGCGCCGATGGAGCATGATGTGTGGTCTAGCAAGCAACTTAAGAATGTTGTATCGCACACTGAACCCGAAATAACTAGGTTGAATGCACTTCGTGCAGGACTAGATTGGGTGGATATTGGCAGGCATTTCGTGCCAGAAACTGAAAAATTATATAGCTGGTGGAGCTACCGCAATAAGGATTGGCGGAAATCCAACCGCGGCCGCAGGCTTGACCATATTTGGACAACTCCGGTATTAAAAGACAGGCTGAAATCACATGAAGTGCTAGTTGATGTGCGCGACTGGACCCAGCCATCCGACCATGTGCCGGTTGTTGCGGAGTTTAATTAGTCAGATTCCCGGCTCTCAATATTACATGTAAATAGTTGGTTGCTGGACTTTTTCTACTCTCGTTTGAAGACCTCTGAATAATTCAACTCGAACAAACTTTTCACCACCAGAATTGCAGAAAATACTCCGAAAATTCAGATCTTTATGCAAATAAGATCTGTTATAAACAAAACAATAAAATTCCATCTTAATTTATACAGTTTTGCTATAATTAAGTTTCGTAGAAATAGTAAAGTTAGCTTTTGCAGATAGTTATGAAAAAGAAAAATACCAATGGTTTCACAATTATTGAGCTTTCAATAGTTATAGTTATTATTGGTCTGATAATAGCTGGCGTGACTGCAGGGATAAGCCTTGTGAACTCAGCTAAATTAGCACACACTGCATCTGAGTTGCGCAAGTTTGAAGTTGCATATAGTACGTTTCGCTCGCAATATAATGCAATACCGGGTGATATGAAAAATGCCAGTTCATACTTTAGTGGGGTTGGCAACGGCAATGGCGATGCATTGATTAAAAATAATCTGGTTTTTGAGCATTACTTTGTTTGGCAGCATTTGAGCAGCGCTGGATTAATTCCAGGGTCTTATACTAATTTGGGAAGTGTGCAGGCGTATTTAAATCATCCTGCTTCTGATTTTGGAGTATTTGGAGTTATTAGCGACCCTATTTTCCAAGGAAAAGTAAGGAATAAGCTTGCAATCGCCAAAACTAATAATAGTGATTGCAGTTGGTGTAATTCATCCATGACCCCAATAGATGCAAAAAATCTTGATGTAAAGATGGATGACGGAATGGCTTCTAAAGGCAGGCTTCTAGGAGTAGATGGCGGAAACAACGCAGGCTCTTGTTCTGCAGTATGGAATGCTGCTCCAGGTTCTAATTATAAAGTAAATTCTATTATAGCGTGCAGAATGTTTTATCTTATACAATAAACACCCATACCTGACACCAGCAATATTACACCTATCATCTATAATCAGTGCTTTACATTACGCCCAGAGTCTGCTAAATCTCGCCCCCTTTTTAAGGGAGCTTATAAAAGCAGGGCAAAATGAAGTTAATATCGGGCAATAGTAATCTGCCGCTTGCTGCGGATATAGCAAAATATCTTGATGACGGGCTTACCAACGCTACTATAAAGCGCTTTGCCGATATGGAAATTTTTGTTGAAATACACGAAAATATGCGCGGAAAAGATGTGTTCGTAATACAGTCAACTGGTTTTCCTGCAAATGATAATATCATGGAATTACTGGTGGTTATGGATGCCTTGAAAAGGTCGTCTGCAAAGCGTATAACTGCGGTAATCCCATATTTTGGATATGCGCGCCAGGATAGGAAGCCAGCCCCGCGTACCCCGATTTCAGCTAAACTTGTTGCAAATATAATAACAGCTGCTGGAGCAGACCGCATACTCAGCCTTGATATGCACGCCGCGCAAATCCAGGGATTTTTTGATATTCCTGTTGATAATCTTTATGCAGCGCCGGTGTTTAGCCGTGATATTGAAGAGCATTTTGAAAAAGGCAATGTTGTAGTTATATCGCCGGATGTTGGCGGTGTGGTTCGCGCAAGGGCGCTTGCAAACAGGATACATGCCTCGCTTGCAATCGTTGATAAAAGGCGCGAAAGAGCCGGTGTTTCTGAGGTTATGAACATTATTGGTGATGTGGAAGGAAAAGATTGCATAATTGTAGACGATATTGTAGATTCCGCCGGAACTTTGTGCAATGCCGCAGAAGCTTTGATGAAAGAAGGTGCAAAAAGCGTAAGTGCCTATATTACCCATGGGGTGCTTTCAGGAAAAGCTCTGGAGAGGATCGCGAATTCTGCTCTGAAAGAGCTGGTGATTACTGATAGTATCCAGCCTACAGATGCGGTAAAGGCTGTAAAAAATATAAGGATTCTTTCCATTGCGCCACTTATGGCAGAAGCCGTGAAAAGGATTGCTGAGGAAACTTCGGTTTCAAGTTTATTTGATTAAATTGGTTAATTAGAAAGTGGGGGGGCCGTATGTTCGGTATTCTTTTGTTCTATAATTTTAAAAGGAGATAAAAATGTCAGGTGTTGTTGGGACTATCAGCGCGAGCCTTAGGGAAAAAACTGGTAAAGGAGTAGCAAGAAGCTTGCGCCGTGAGGGTCGTATCCCTGGTATTATATATGGTGGTGGTAAAAAAGAAGTTAAAATTTCTTTGAACATCAAAGAATTAGCAACTGAAAACAGCCGTGGACACTTTACTTCAAAAATCTATGTACTTGATGCAGGCGAGCAAAAGTTCCGTGTGCTTCCGCAGGCTGTACAGCTTCATCCGGTAACAGATGTTCCTGAACATGCAGATTTTATCCATGTGGAGCCAGGTTCTGAAATTAAAGTAAAAGTAAAAGTGGTATTCCGTAATACAGATAAATCACCTGGAATTAAGCGTGGTGGTGTACTTAACGTAATCAGGCACGATATTGAGCTTCTTTGCAGGGAAGACAGGATTCCTACAAAACTTGAGCTTGACCTTTCCGGTCTACAAATCGGCGATAGCCTGCATATAAGCAATGTGGCGCTTCCTGAAGGTGCAAGACCAACTATTACCAGCCGTGACTTTACAATTGCAACTATTGTTGGCCGTATGAAAGACGAAGCTGAAGAAGCTACTCTTCTTGCTAACCGTGCTGCTACTGCTAGTGCTGCTGCCGCTGCTGAAGCTGCAAAAACAGATACTAAAAAGAAGTAATTTACGTAAGGGATTGGGGATTAGGGATTAGGGTATAGAAAATTACCTTCTTTCTTAACCCCAATCCCTAATCCCTAATCCCCATACCCTATCTATGTTTCTTATAGTTGGCCTTGGTAATCCAGGCAAAGAATACGAAAACACCAGGCATAACATAGGCTTTATGGTTGCGGATAGCATTTCCGCCCATTATAATTTTTTCAAATCAAAAAATAAATTTTTCAGTGAAGCCGCTGAAGGTTCCATTGAAGGCCAGAAAATTGTGGTGATAAAACCGCAAACCTATATGAACAGGTCTGGTAAAGCGGTTCTTGAAGCTGCCAATTTCCTGAAAATTCCACTGGAAAATATAATAGTTATCCATGATGATTTGGATCTTAACTTAGGCAAGATGCGCGTGAAAACCGGTGGTGGCAGTGGTGGTCATAACGGTCTGAAGGATATAGATGCAAGGCTTGGTAAGGAATATAAGCGTGTGCGCGTAGGCATCGGCCACCCTGGGGATAAAGATATGGTTTCAAGTTATGTACTTCATAAATTTGCAAAAGAAGAGCATCCGCTTGTGGAAAAAATGATAGAAGAAATTGCCAGGAATATAGATGTTCTTCTATCTGGCAAAAATGATTTATTTATGACTAAAGTTGCATCCTTCCAAGTTGCCGCACAGCCTCCGAAAGCACAATAGCCCCCGCAACTGCTACATTAAGTGAGCGCAGGCCCTCTTGCATTGGTATGGTAACGGCATTATCACCGCAATAATCTGATACTTCATGCGGCACACCGGATGTTTCCCGTCCCAGTAATAATATATCCCCCATTTTGTAGGAGAAGTCTGTGTAAGCGGTAGTAGCCCTGCCTGAAAGGAGTATTATGCGGTGGTTATTCGAACTCGCCCAATTTACAAAATCTTTCCAGCAATTATGGCGGGTATAGGTTACATGTTCAATATAATCCATGCCTGCGCGTTTAATTTTCCTGTCATCAAATGCGAAACCGCATGGCTCAATAATTTCAACTGTTGCTCCAAAACATGCGGCAGTGCGTAAATTAGTCCCTAAATTCTGCGGTATATCCGGCTGGTAAAGTGCTAATTTCAAAGGTTATTCCGTCCCTTTATTTTCTTATATTAAATTATTTGGATTTAATTATTATTTATATTTATTTTAATAAATATTTAAAACTATTATGTTATAATAAAGTATATATATAAATATAGGAAATGAATAATGACCAGGGTTTGGCTGTTAATGGGATGTATTGTAGTTCTTGCAGCATGTGGTGAAAGGGCGGATAGGAAGCCCACTTATGTTGTTCCTAAATCAGAAAGGTTTTTAGGGGTTATGTCTTATGATACTTTTAAGCCAAGGGCGTATCAAAGTAGGATTAATACCAATACCCCGGCAGACCCCAATGATAGTTATTCCAGGGGGTACAAGGATGGGTGCCAAACTATGAATAGTGCAGTAGGTACGGGACTGGCAAGGACAAGGGGGCCAAGCATTAAGTCTGATGAACTCATAAATGATGCCTGGTATTTACGTGGGTATGGAGATGCAACAACCGCATGTACGTTTGTTCTGGATTGGGAATTACATTGAGAAAAAATATGTTAAACCTTTATAAAATTCTTATTCTAGTAATTATTGTAACTAACCTTGGTGCGTGCAGTAGATATGCGCATTTGGATGTTGGATGGGCAAAACCACCGGAATTTGATATGTCCCCCCCTCCAGGGCCAGCAATATACCAGCAAGGATATAAAGATGGTTGCGAAAGCGGCTATTCTGGATATGGATCTAGTGGGCAAAAGATGTTCCATACATGGAAGCAGGATCCTGAATTAGTATCGGATAAAGTGTATTACCAGATATGGAAAGATGCATATGGCTATTGCGCTTTATATTCGATGATGGAATCTGAGCATGGACTGGGTAACTGGAGATAGGGCTAAAATGGGTAAGAAGTTAATTACAGTAATATTGCTTGCATTTCTAATTAGCGGTTGCTCTGATTACAGGCCAATGGTTGGGCCGCCATGGATGCAGGATATGTTAAAAAATGGCCCGGAAGGTGGCTCAGTAAATTTTAAACTTGGCTGGAGGCATGGTTGTGAAAGCGGCATTTCAGCAACGGCAAACAGGTTGCAAAGAAGCTTTTATAAATTCAGGCAGGATTATAGATTGGTTGATAACCCTGATTATTATACTGCATGGAAAACATCATTTGACTATTGCCAAAGATATGTAGCCCAATATTTAAGAAGAAATATAATATAACAATATGAAATTATCCTTGAATAACAGCGGAATATATAGAAGGGCATCCTTGTTCGTTATGTTAGGTATAATGCTTGTTTTAGCAGGTTGCGGCGGGCAGATATTTAGTGATACTAATGTGTTTGCACCCAAGCCACTCCGCATGGGGAGTCCTGATAAAAATAAGGCCTCACCAGAATATTTGAAGGGCTGGGATGATGGTTGTAAAAGCGGGCTTTCAACAATGGTGTCTGGATATTACAAGAGTTTCTATGCTTTCAAACAGGACCCTTATATGATTGATAATGTGGTATATTACCAGGCCTGGAAGGATTCTTATACATATTGTAGGCAATATTCATTCCGTTATAGTTGGGATGCTTATGATAGAACATATAATAAATCACTGGAAAACCCTTTATGTATTATTTGTCCGAACGAGCTTGATAGGGCGCAATAAACTGGAAAAATGCTGTGAAAAGGTTACTTAGCATAATTATAATTTCTATAATGATATCAGGCTGTTATAACGCTCCTGATCCGCTGAAGCCTATGCCATGGATTTTTGACCAGATGCCGAAAGACGCGCCTAATAATTATAAGCGTGGCTGGCGTGATGGCTGTGAAAGCGGCCTTGCAAATATGACCAACTCAGTTTACAGGAAATTCTATACATTTAGGCAGGATGTATCATTGCGCGAAGATGCTACATATTATAAAGTATGGAAAGATTTATATACTTTTTGTCGCCATTACGCTTACGGAACACTCCGCCAGAGTGACCAGCGTACAAGGCTTCCAAACAACCTAACTTCTTTCCATTCCCAATTTATGGGGGCTGAGGGAATATTTGATAAAGGTTTGCTGCAATTATGGGGACCTGGTGATCCGCTATTATTATTCCAGAAAGTTGGTCCTATCGGTGGTGATAAATATGTAGGTACCGGCCAAAGTGAACGTGAAGTTGTGGGCGGCCTTAGTGGTCTTGATTATTCAGGGGAGACTTTTCCACTTGGGTTTGAAAATGGCATGAATATGGATTTTGGCAGTAGTGTGCCATTCTTTGGGGCTTCTGATCCGAGATAGGTGCTATAGTATTTCAGGCTTGATATTGCCGCTTTCGTCGTTCCCCGAGTTTCTTTCTTCAAGAAACTATAGGGGAATCCATATAATTAAGACTGGATGGCCCTATAGTTTGCGAAAAGTAGCAAACTCGGGCCATGACGGCAATTCCATGCTTGAAACATATATATAGTGAGTTTGCTATTAAGCGGTTTCCCCGCCCAGCCTTGCCATTGTTTTTTCCCTGCCGATAAGTGGTAATAAATATTTTAGTTCCGGGCCGGAATCGCGCGCTGTAATGGCTTTCCTAAGCGGCATAAATAATTCTTTGCCTTTGCGCTCGCTTATTTTTTTAATCTGCTCAATCCAGCTTCCCCAGGTATTTTCATCCCAAGTGCCTTCGGGTAGCACTGTTGCGGCAGTTTTTAGGAACTGGGCATCTTCAATAACAGGGGCAAGGTTGCTTTTGCAGATTTCCACCCAGATTTTCATCTCCTGCAAGTTGCTTAAATTCTGGCGTACTGCTAAATAAAATGCTTCATCAACTCCTTGCATTTCAGTGCGGTTTTTAACTTCGCTATAAGGCATCATATGCAGGATTTTTGCATTCATGCGGTCTAGTTCCTCATACTCATAAGTAGCGGAAGTTTTGCTGAATTTTGTAAGGTCTAAGGCTTTTATAAGCTCAGGAAGGTAAACCTGCGGTATCGTAGGTTCAGATGTGCCAAGCCTAGCCAAAAAGCTATTAATAGCCATTGCCTCAACGCCTTGCTCTTTTAGTGCGCTAATCTCAAACCCGCCTTCGCGTTTGGAAATTTTGCCTTCCTTGCCTTTCATAAGGGAAAGATGTGCAAATTTAGGCATGTGGCTACCGATAGCCTTGAAAAGCTGGATTTGTACTGCGGTATTGGTAACATGGTCTTCACCGCGCACCACATGGGTTATATTAAAATCCATATCATCTATGGCGGAAGGCAGCATATAAGTTGGTGCGCCATTTTCGCGGATTAAAATCGGGTCGCCTAAATGCTGGGCATTAAATTTCACATGGCCTTTTACAATATCATCCCACTCGATTGGGTCAGCATAATCCATTTTAAAGCGCCAGTGGGCTTTGCGTCCCTCCGCTTCATATTGTTTTATTTGTTCAGGGGTGAGTTTTAGGCTTGCGCGGTCATAAATTGGCGGCAGGCCGCGTGTTAACTGCATTTTACGTTTAATATCCAGTTCTTGGGCGCTTTCATAGCATGGATATAGCCTATCCATTTCAACAAGTTTAATTTTAATTTCCTCATAACGCGCCATTCTATCAGACTGGCGGGCGAAAATATCCCATTCAAGGCCGAGCCATTTTAAATCTTCCTGTATCTGGATGGCGTATTCCTCACGTGAGCGCTCTAAATCAGTATCATCAAGCCTTAGCATAAACTTGCCGCCCTGCGACTTAGCAAATAAATAACCAATAAGTGCGGTGCGGGCATTACCTATATGTAACTGTCCGGTTGGTGAAGGGGCAAAGCGTGTGATTACTGTCATTTTATGCTAATATTTTTATTAATGAGTATAGATATATAATTGACTGCAAGGCAGGATGCAAGGTAATACCTATTCGTTAAAACTATATCAAACGGCCATTAATGCAGCTGCAACATGCCTGTCTTCGCCAAGTAATACATTATAAGTACGGCAAGCCGCGCCGGTTGTCATTATGTCAATATTTATATTTTTTGCCAGGAAATTGCGCTTAATATCCGCAGGCAGCATCATGTGTTCTTTGCCGCAACCGATTATCAGTATTTCAATATCAGTATTTTCAAGCGCAGAGGATAATGATTCTAAAGTTAATATTCCGCTATTTACAGGCCATTTAATTACGTTGGTTGGAAAAATAATTATATCACCGGCAAAAGGTTCGTTATTAATTTTAAAAACCCCACCGCCATAGCCAGTAATTATTTTTTTGTTCGATGGAATGAGTGGGGTGATGTCCATAAGTAGTTGCTGGGTTATAGGTTGATGGATATCTCAATAAAAATGCCTATCTGAAATGGCAATACGTGGTATTATTCCATATCAAGCCCAATATCAACATTGGCAGGGTTGTTGGTTATACTGCCAACCGAGATGAAATCTACGCCGGTATTTGCAATTGAGCGTATGTTTTGTAAGCTAACACCGCCGGAAGCCTCAAGAAGTATTTTATTATCAACAATTCCAATGGCTTCTTTCATTTCTGCAATGCTCATATTATCCAGTAATATAATATCAGCACCAAATTTTACTGCTTCTTTTACCTGGTAAATTGCATCACATTCAATTTCTATTTTCGCATTAGGTGCATTATGGCGCGCCATTCTTAACGCTTCCTCAACACCGCCGCATATTGCTATATGGTTATCTTTTATAAGTATGCCATCATAAAGGCCGAACCTGTGGTTATGCCCCCCACCAATAGTTACTGCATATTTTTGTAACGAACGCAGGCCAGGAATGGTTTTCCTTGTATCAAGAAGCTTTGCTTTGGTATCTTTTATTTCGCCTACAAACTTCTTTGTAATCGTTGCAACACCGCACATCTGCCTGAGTAAATTTAACGCAACACGCTCCGCTGCCATTATGCACCTTGCATTACCATAGCCGGTAATTAAGGTATCCCCTGCTTTTGCAATTGCACCGTCATTCATTTTAATTTCAACGGTAACAGTACCTTTGTTTAATATGTAGGAAAATACAGAAGCTGCGATTTCTGTACCGCATACAACCAATTCATCGCGCGCCCTTATAGCAAATTTTGCCTGGCTATCTTCAGGAATTGTAATGGTGGAGGTTATATCATCCTCACCTATATCCTCTATTAAAGCAAGTGCTATAATACGTCCTATTTCTTTTTCGTCTATTTGCATTTTAAGTTTCAATTTACGTTATTATATAAAGCCACTAGCGCGGATAATAATTGAATATTAAAAGATATAAAAGCTAAATCTGCTTGTTTTATGCTACTATAGATTCTAAAATTACTTTTAATAAACCTGAAACTTAAATTGAAGCCATAAATAATGCAACTCCACTGGACCGATATAAACGATATTGCGATAGAACTTGAAGAAAAGCATCCTGATATTGATGTGGTAAATATACGCTTTACAGATCTTTTTAATTACATAACATCTTTGAAAAATTTCACAGGCGATCCCAAGAAATGTAATGAAAAAGTCCTTGAGGCAATACAAATGGCCTGGCTTGAAGAAAGGGATTAGGCTTTGCTAACAAAGTTCTTCATTAAGGAAGATCATTTTACTTTTTCCCCAAAATTTCTTCCGCCACTTTCACATCATCAAACGCAAATTTTTTATCGCCTATGGTCTGGGTTTTTTCATGGCCTTTCCCGGCAATTAGTAATATGTCGTTTTCTTCCATATTTCTTACGGCATATGCAATTGCCTCATGCCTGTCACCGATTTCTATGGCATTAGGGCAGGCGGCTATTATTTCCGCACGGATTGTTTCGGGCACTTCGCTTCTTGGGTTATCGTCTGTTATCACAACCCTATCTGCAATTTTAGCAGCAACTGCGCCCATTTGTGGGCGTTTACCTTTATCGCGGTCGCCGCCGCAGCCAAATATAACCCATAATTTGCCGCCCTTAGCATATGGCACCAGCACGTTTAAGGCTTTTTCCAGTGCGTCCGGGGTGTGGGCGTAATCTACGTAAATGCGCGCTATTGAGGTATCAGGTTTCAGGTTGCAGGTTTCAGGAAGCTTATCCCTATCACCTGATACCTGATACCTGATACCCCCTGCATCCTTCCTGGCACTGCCTGCACTTTATCTAAAACATGCACCGCTTCATCAATATTTGCGCCGCAAGCAACCACAAGGGCAAGGGCGGTAAGTAGGTTGTAGGCCTGGAATTCACCGATTAACGGGGTGTTTACAGTGTAGAGTTTTCCAAGAACTTCAAATGCAATTTGCTGGCCTAAAGATGTTTGCGTGATATCAAAAAGTTCAATATATTTGCCTTTTTTGCCGATAGATAAAACCTTGTGGCCGCGTTTATTGCATAAGTCTATAATCTGCTGGCTTTCAGGGATATCTGCATTAATTATCGCAACCCCATCTTTCATTACTTCAAATAAACGTAGTTTCGCCTCCAGGTATTTTTCGAAGGTGCCGTGATAATCAAGATGGTCGCGGGTGATATTTGAAAAAGCTGCGGCTTTTATGTTTACGCCGTCCAGGCGGTATTGGTCTAGCCCATGG
Organism: Alphaproteobacteria bacterium UBA6187; assembly: GCA_002422795.1. Taxonomy (GTDB): domain Bacteria; phylum Pseudomonadota; class Alphaproteobacteria; order Rickettsiales; family UBA6187; genus UBA6187. The sequence continues at coordinate 10,702 of DITJ01000048.1, forward strand.
CTGGAGGCTTCCATGGCAAGGTGGGTTATGCCGTCACTTTCTAAATTTGCCAGTATTTCATGGAGTTTTATCGGGTCTGGCGTGGTCATGGAGCCGGTAGCTTCATAAGCAAGCCCATCAGCGGTTGCAATGCCGATTGTGCCTATACTTGCACTTTTCTTATTCAACAACTGCCATAATTGTGTACAGAAAAATGCTGTTGAAGTTTTACCGTTTGTGCCTGTTACGGCTGCGATTACTTCCGGCTGCTTCTGGTAAAAATTAGCGGCAATATGGGCAAGGGCGAGTTTGGGGTTGGGGGAAGTAATGAAGAAGGGAATAAGGGATGAAGGTGTAAGGGATGAAGAAAGAGCTTCTTTAATCCCTTTTTTCCTTAATCCCTTAATCCCTTCCTCTTCCACAAGTATCGCTACCGCGCCTTTTTCAATCGCCATAGGAATAAAATAAGCACCGTTCGATGCAACGCCTTTAAGG
>DITJ01000007.1 GCA_002422795.1 Alphaproteobacteria bacterium UBA6187
CAGAACCCGCACCAGAACCACGGCCTGGTCCCACCGGAATATTATTTCTTCGGCTCCAACGCATAAAATCTGATACAATCAGGAAGTAGCCGGGAAATTGCATTTTTATGATTACATCAAGCTCAAATTCCAACCGCTCCATATATGGTTTGGCGATTTCCTCTTTCTCGCGATCGCTGGCATTTTCGGGATAAACCTCCTGCATAAGGCGCATCTGCAAACCCTGCCTTGCCACAGCACGAAGTTCATCATTAGCATCCCTACCCTCTTCACATGGAAATTGCGGCAGCATCGGCGCGCGCGAATCCGACATAACGGAGCATCTTTTCGCAATAGTTACTGTATTTGCAATTGCTTCCGGCAAATCGGCAAATAGCCTTTCCATCTCGCTTTGCGATTTAAAATAATGCTCTTTTGTAACTTTTCGGCGGTCAGTTTCAACCGTGTAACGCCCATCAGCTATACATAATAGCGCGTCATGCGCCTCATACATATCCTTACTTGCAAAATATACATCATTGGTCGCGACCAACAGAATATTAAACTTCTGTGATAGTTCAATAAAATGCGGCTCGGTTTTAGCTTCCGCATCCATCCCGTGGCGGGATAATTCAATATATAACCTATCGCCAAAAACTTCCTTAAAACTGGCAAGGCATTGCTCTGCTTCTTTTTCCTGTCCGTTTAAGAGCATTCTGCCAACTGGCCCTTCCACTCCCCCGGTTAGTAGGATTACACCTTCTGCATATTGCTTTAAATGTGCAATAGTAATATGCGGCTCTTCACCATCAGCCGTTTCAAAAAAAGAGATATGTATAAGTTTCAGCAAATTCTGGTAGCCATCTTTATTTTTGGCTATAAGCACCATTTTATCAAGGGTTTTGCGAAGCTGGTCTTTGCGGACCTTCCCCTCATTCACATCCACCTTCATAACGCAGCCAATTATAGGCTGCACACCTTTGCCAGAAGCCTCTTTAGAAAATTCCAATGAGCCGAATAAATTGCCGCTATCTGTGATTGCAACCGCAGGCATGCTATTTTTTATGCACAACCTTACCATTTCATCAGGCGTTATCGCGCCTTCCGACAAAGAGTAGGAGCTGTGTACGCGTAAATGTATAAAACCTGGCTGCTTGCTCACAAGGACATTATTGACTTTAGGGTTAGTGGTGTGTATAATTTGTAGGGAAGAGGATGCAAGCAATTGCCCACATCCCCTTTTTGATCAGGTTTCTAATCTGGGCTTCTAAGTATTTCCCAGATTATCTTCAAGACCAGCCAGGTTAGTGCAAGTAACCTGGCTATCTTTTTGATAAGGTTCATATTTTTCCTCTATTAAAGGTTAATATTCCCACCAAAAAGCAGATTACCGCTTCAAGCCTAAACTCCCTACGGATTTACCCGCCGTTTGGCAGGGCTTAGGGTTTTACCCCCTTGCATGAGCATCATACAAAAGCTTAGTGATTAATCAACCCAATACAGGTTGATTAGCAGGGTCACCTCATAAATTTTTATAGCATTTCCTAATTAACCCGAGTAACGCTTAAGCTTCAATTAAAAAAGCTCTGATTTATCGCGGTGTTCTGTCATAATTCCATACAAATAATAATGTTTGAAATCTTTATATGGGCTGAAATGAAATAATATTTCGATCAGCAGAATCTCACTAAGGCTAAGGTAGCCCTCGCGATTACGCGATTTAACGGAGGGCAATAAATGATTTTTTTGCGATGATTTGTACAATTTGCAAAAATCATCAAGACAGGCGTATAATGCTGTGATATCTATATTCATGGCTAAACTACTTGTTTATATTCCGCAATAAAAGCAGCAGCTTAGCCACCTAAAAACTTAAATGCAAAAGTTTTCCTTAAGCGTTACTCGGGTTATTTTAATCAATTTAATTGCCGTCCATATAGAATACCACTAAATTAAGCTGTAATCTTAGCAGATAAAATACCGCACGAATCGCGCATCTTTTCCTCAGAGAAGTCATTGCTGCTTTATAAAATAGCAAAAATACCCCAAATTCTGTATAAAAACCACTGTCGTATTATTCCGATATACTAAAACATGCAACGATAAGACTTTCGAGTATGTCGGTATGTATTTGCTGTTTCCAGTGAGAACGAACGTAAATACTAAATTACTATGGCTACTTTGGTACCTTTATAACTTTTTACCCAACATTGTGCTTTGCATCCTGAATCGCACTTTTTACGACATCCAGCATTACATCGTCATCATATGGCTTTGATAAATACCTGTAAACACCCATCCGAATCGCCTCATATTTACGTCCAGATGAAGTTACAGCGGTCTGCATAATTACAGGTATTTTATTGAAGCGTTCATCACCTTTAATTATTTTTAGAAATTCCATACCATCCAGACGCGGCATCATGCGATCAAGAATTATTACCGATATACTTAAGTAATATTGATCAAGTTTTTGTAGCGCAACATCTCCATCATTTGCAGTAATTACTTCATATCCCGCAGCTGTCAGGTATTCCACTAAAATATCCATATTAATAGGATCATCCTCAACAACTAAAATTTTGATTCCAGAATGTTGGTTATGCATAGGTTTCCTCATCAAAGACTGTAATTGGTATATCCGTTGGAATTAGAATTTTGAATATAGTTCCAAGGGGCTGACGATTCTCTGCCCATATAAATCCGCTATGTGCCTCCACAATCTGACGACATATAGCAAGCCCAAGGCCCGTACCACCAGCACCAGTCTTGGTTTTACTGCTTTGTATAAATTTATCAAATACTTTTTCCAGCTCTTCATATGGAATGCCGATTCCGCTATCAGCAATACTGCATAACATTGCCGGTTTTTTACCATTGATTGCCTGTATACTGGAATCTTCAAGTGTAATATTTATAGCCCCATGCACTGGAGTAAATTTAATAGCATTTGATAGCACATTTACTATAACTTGGGTTATTTGGTTTTTATCAAAAACCAGTGATGTATTTTTGGCTTTTGTTATTGTCGTAATTTTAATTTCCTTTTGCTGCGCAAGCAAGGAAAGTTCCGCCTGGCTATGATCAATAACGGTTCTTAAGTCAGTTTTTTCGAATTCAAATTCCGATTTACCAGACTCAAGTTTAGATAGATCCAATAATGCATTCACAAGCGATAATTGGCGCCTTCCGGAGATTTGAATATTATTAAAATATTTACTGAATTTTTCAGGGTCTATGTTATCCAGGTTCTTTTTACCCATACTGGAATAACTTAGTATTGCATGAATAGGGGTGCGCAGTTCATGTGACATATTCGATAGGAACTCTGATTTAGCTATATTTGCGAGTTCCGCTGCCGTTTTTGCTGCAATTATATCACGATGCTGCATCTCCATCTTACTTCCAACCCTTCGTATTATATAAATAAAAAACATAATCGCAAAAATTAACGCCGCAAAATTAAAGGCAATAATTTTGATTTTCTTATCAGTATAACTATCTATCCTTGCAGCAAATAATATATCCAGCTCATCCATGGCCGCATTACAAAGGTTTACAGCCGCAGTTCTGGTTCTAAATACTGCTTCCTGCACCTCAATTATATTGCCTTTTTTTGCGGTAAAATTCTTTAATTTATCGATAAGAACTGTATTAGAATCCACATAAATCTTAAGTAGCGGTTCCAGATTCTTTTGTAATGTCGGGCTTATGCCATAAAAATTCTTATCTTCCTTAAATGCTGTATTAAAATCCGCTTTTATCCTATCCATATCGGATTCTTGTAACATTTTGGCGATGCTACTGAATTCAATTTTTCTATCTATTGTAAGTGTGTCGTTGGATTCTTCGTCCATTGGTATAAGCATGCTACCAATTTCACCAAGCCTGTCTATAGCTTTAGGCAGGCTTAAAAGGGTAACATCCATTACATAGTAACTATCCAAATCCGGGTCGAGAATCAGGTTTGATTGGTCGCCCCCATAAGTTATCATGCCTCTTATAGTAGATATCATGTCATGATAATCTTTTGTAACATCGGTATGGTTAATGCGGCTGGTTTTCTCTTTTAGCTCCTCCCACTGATCTGATACCTTACCTAATTCCAGGTTTTCCCTTTTTGTACTGGTAAGCTCTTCCTGCGTGAATTTTAACGCAACACCAACAGTTGGCTGCAGCTCCCGAAGAACTGCAAAAGATTTACTTATCTGGCTTTCTACCCGCCAAATTTCAGCTTTGTTAAACTTTCCTTCAAGTGTGCCAGATTGAACCAGTTGCCTGTGCTTAATTATGTCATTTAACAGCGCTACCAAAGGCCGTTGATAAATATTACCAAGTGTTTCTTGCCGTGCAAATTTGATATAGCTATCGTTACTGCGCTCAAAGGCAATTATAGCCGTTATAAATATAATAACAAAGAACAAGCCACTTAAATAAAGATTCTTGTAAATATTTTTTTTATTATCAATCATTTACTATACTCGGATATAGGTTTTCCATTTTTTGGGAGAGGCTTTTAACAGTTGTACCTATAGTATAGTTTCTTTCAATATCATCCTGCAATATAGATACGCTAGAAATTTTAAAGGTCATTCCTGGAATCTGACCTTCTAAACTACTAAAAATATTAGTTACTTTTTCTAGCCTTCCTTGCGCAAGAGAATTTTGCAATGTTTTGCCCATGCCCCTTTCAAATACAGGATTGCCAAAAAGCATTTCCCTTTCTGCTTGCGAATAATGGGCATAATCTATAATAAAACTGCCATCTTGCTGCAAATGGACGCTACCCATTTTTACATGTTCTTTAGTATTTACGCGAGGAAGTACGTATGGTGGAATAATTTCTTCAAGTGTTTTGGATATTTTAGTTAACTGTTCTTTGCTAAGCATAAATATGTACGCATTTGGACAATTAGGTTATATACCGTACAATTGTAACATAAACAATTCAAAGAATCCAATGATATAAATTTTTAAATGACATTAATAATTGTTATAAAGCTTATAAATAATTTACTGATTTTGTCGGCGTAAATTTATAAATAAATCACGCCGTTATTTTGCCGATAATTCCAATGGACAAAAACCTAATCCCGTGCTTTTACATAAAGCACGGGATTGTTTTTTAAGATGCGCTACCATATGCTCCGGCGAGTCTGGAGAAATTTTCAACGCGAACGGTGGATCAATTTTGAATGCGTATTGACAGTTGAATGAATAGTAAATTGTAATAATTCTCGATTCATGCAACAAAGCTCCCAATAGCTGAACATTTTAACCTGATTAAATAAGGATATTTATGAAAAAGAATTTATTAAAAGCTGCGGTGATTACTGGAATATTAAGCGCAGCACTTACAGCCCATGCAGATGATAGCAAACCATTATCAGAATTATTAAATGGCAAGTTTACCGGCAGTGTAGGAGGAGTGAGCGATTATAAATTTCGTGGCATTTCACAAACCTCCGAAGCACCAGCTATTCAAGGTAATATAGATTTTGTACATAATAGCGGTGTAAAAGTTGGTGTGTGGGGATCAAATGTTGATTTTGGCGGCACTAGTGATGCTTCTTTAGAAACGGATATATATACTTCCTATACACATTCATTTAACAAATTAACTACCGAAGCAGGCCTAATTTATTTTGCCTATCAAGGTGCAAAATCCATCAACAATTATAACTATACCGAAGTTTATGGTAGTGCTGGTTATGATTTTGGCATGGTTGAAGTAACTGCATCTCTAAATTATTCCCCAGACTTTTTTGCAGCATCTGGCGTTGCTTATTATCCTAAATTTTACATAAAAGCGCCGCTACCTAAAGGTTTTGCAGTAGATGTGTCTGTGGGTCGCCAATATATCGATAATAATTCGAGATATGGCGTACCTGATTATACCGATTGGTCAGTTGGTGTTTCTTACGCCATCGAAGATTTTACCATTAAGGTGCAATATGTAGGCACAAATCTGAATAATACTCAGTGCGCCTTAGATGCATGCGAAGGTAAAGGATTAGTTAGCATTTCAAAAGCGTTTTAATACTTAGCTCCCTATCCTTTTTGAGCTTTTTTGCATGAATAGGAAATTGTAACAATTTCTGGTGTAAATTTAAGATAAGGCAGGTAGATTTTTTATACTGCCAATAATTTAAGACGCCAGTGCTGCACGACATTTCTATCCGGGTATTTTATTGAGGTTTACTAGAAAGTTAACCTCCTATAACTGGGGAGTCGGGATTTTGATTTAGGCTTTGATTGTGTAGCATTCCAACCCACTCTCCAGGATGAATATCAGATTGCAAACCTTCTGCTTTTGGTTTCATATTTGATTGTGCTATATGAGTCTCTAATTTCTCCTTAATTTCCGAAGGGGTTTGTCCAGTTATAGTCAATTTTGTGAAGTTACCTGAACTAGGCGTAGACGGCATACTAATACTAGCTGAGCTTCCAAGAATTTCCTTTAAGCTTTCCTGTGGAATAAGGCCGTCTCCAGGTAACGTTACATTAATGCCGCCATTTTGTTTGATTCCCATTCTAAAGCACTAAATCCGCAATTTGTATCATTGGTACATTCTTAGTTTTACGTCGGGGTTCTCCAAGAATTATCCTCTTGTAATCATTCGCAGATAGAGGGTTATAAGATTCAGAATTTTGTATATTGAAAGTACTTGGTTTTACTAGAGCTTCCCAAACAAAGCCCATATTTTGGAATATTTTAAGATTTTTTGCAATTTATTATACTATTTAATGATTTGTAATAAAAGTTTAATGATTTATGTGGTATATGTGGCATATGAGTTAAAATAATTGGAAAGCATACAAATGACAATATCAGGAAATATAACAATAGGTAGTGGTAATGATGGAAAAAAATATGCCATTATTGCTTCCGGAGATTTAACTTCCACAAGTGGTGAACTTAATGAAGCAAATTTATATGGCTCATCAGGTGATAATACAGTTTCTCTTTCCAATACAAAAAACGCTTATATAAATCTTGGTGGGGGTGCTGATACAGGTACTTTTGATAATGGTCAAAATCTAAAAATCATATCTGGTCCTGGTGATACAATAAATATAAATAACAGTAGTAATACAGCAATTGTTGCAAATGGTGGTACGATTAACTTAGATTCTAAAAGTTCAGGAACATCAATAGCTATAGGAAATACATCTGGTACTACTACAATAAATGGCGCAAAAAATACTGAAGTTGAATTTTATATTAATGATCCGTCAATTAAAGATTCATCAGGCCTTACTTTTACTGAGAACGGTAACCCAAAATATACTACAGTTACTTATACAGATGTAAGCGGGAACACCCATAGTTTGCAAATAAATGGTGTTACATCCTCTCAAGTTAAGGATGATTTTTCGTTTAATAGCACTGCAACACAAAATATATTTTATCCGGATTCTGGAAATTCAGTAAATAGTGCCAGTTTTGATGGCCTTAGTAAGGTAAACATATTCACATTAAGTGGTGATGATACAGTAACCCTTACTAACTCATCGGGAGTTCTTGTCAATCCTGGTGCTGGGGCTGATACTGTTATATCTACAGGTGGGCAGGGAAATACAATATTAGCCTACGGTGGAGATACTGTAACAATTGGAGATAAAAATTCCACTGTATTTTTAGGCAATGGTAGTAATACTGTTATATTAGATTCTAATCATCAGAATGCAACTTTATATGTAGATCCTGAGGCATCAGGCACAACAACAGTTACAGGATATAAATCTGGTGATGTTATACAAGTTGGAGGTACACGTTTATCGCCTGATGATCTTGCTGCACGTACTGAATATACTAAGGAAGGTGGTAAAAATATTGCAACTTTAACATATACAGATAATTCTGGTAATAGCCATACCGTAAGAGTTGAAGGTCTTGGTAAAAATGATAAGTTATCATACCAGACTGGTGATTTAGAAGTACCATATAATGATGGATATTCTGGTAGTATTACACATGCTAATTTAGCATCGGGTCAAACAGGAAGTTACACAGATTCAAGGGATTTCAGTGTAAATGGTTCAAGTGGAGATGAAACTTTCAATTTCACCCGCGGAGGAAATAATTACGCATATGGCGGAGCTGGAAATGATACGTTTAATGTTAGCAGTGGCCAAAGTAATGTTTTATCGGGAGGAGATGGAAGCAACACATATAATATAACTAGTGGTGATAGTAACCGCGTTATAGTTGGTTCTTCTGATACTATTAACTTAGGACCAGATTCTACGAATAACATTATTGCCCTTAATTCAAGTTCAGGTTCTGCTACAATAACGGGTTTTAATCCTGATAGTGACCATATATTGATAGATGATGGTAGAATCCAATCGTATCAGGATTTTACTAACAGCGGTGGAACCAGCACTTACAATTCCGAAACACAAACAACGACAATTAGTTATACGGATAGTAGCGGAAATGCCCACAATATAACTGTAAATGGAAAGGTAGATCAGAGCAACTTCGCTTACGGCGATGCCACTCCTGATCAAACAGTGACAACTACACAAGACACAGGCAGTGACCATCATCACAATAAATTTTCTGATGATATGACTACTATAGGCCTTGGCATCTTAAGTGCTGGTATTTTTTCTGTTGGTATGGCTTCATTTAGTTTTTATAATCAGAAAAATAAATTTAAAAAGGAAATTAATAATGCTGTACAGGATTTTTATGGAAGAAATCCGAGTCCTACCACACAACAGCTTGAAGGACTTGTTGATTCGTTTGGAGATAAAATAAAGAATTTTAATGACCAGGGTAAAAATACATTTGCTATAGCTGGTGCGATAACAGGTTTTGGTGGTGCTTCTACAGTTTTTGCAGTAACTGGAGCTGTTGCAATGATAGGTCTTACTGGTCCTCTAGGTATTGTGGCAGCTATTGTAGGCGCAGTTATTGTGGCTGGAGTTACAGGATTGATGGGTCTTTCGGCAGGTAGCGGTATAACAGGCAATGCCGCAGATTTGATAGTTACGGAAGCTCTTAACTCGCCGGATAATAAAAAAGGACCAAATCAGAGAAGGTTAGACGATGAACGTAAAGAAAAAGAAGAAAATCGTATGAAATATATCGGTCGTTAATATTTTATATCGGAATAGTTTTTGGGCTCTGTAGCAAATAAATGATTTTGGCGTCTTTGTTGAGCTTTTGTTGCATGAATCAGAATTGCATAACGTTCTGTCTTATAGGATTGTAACGATATATGGCGTTTCTGCCCTTAACTTCGTTAAGTAAAACTCTGGGTTATTCGGTACAAAGGTACAAAACGCGACATAGGATTAATAATTTAATCAATTTAATTGTCGTCCATATGGAATACCACTAAATTAATCTGTAATCTTAGCAGATAAAATACCGCACGAATCACGCATCTTTTCCTCAGGGAAGTCATATCCCCTAAGAAAATTGAAATGTCCCCGCGACATCACTGAATGGGATTTGATTGCGGCAATTAATATTTCTTTTTCATGGGGCGCCAGTTTTGCATATAGATTTTCCAAAAACATATAGTTCCAGCAAATTGCTGAATTTTTGATGAGCCGATTACATGCTTCGGCAATTTCCTGGTCATCTTTATCACTGGCAACAAAATTCCTTGGGTTAAGTAACCTGTTCTTACATTATGTGTTTGATTCCTGGATGAGTAAAAACCATCCACAAACACCATGGTGTCGTTATGCAGATGACGGTTTAGCACACTGCAAAACTGAGCAGGAAGCAGAAAGTTTATTACTTGAGCTAAAGCAACGTTTTGAAGAATGTAAGCTGGAATTGCATTCCACGAAAACAAAGATTGTCTATTGCAAAGATGGATAGCGAAGAGGGGAATATCCACAGACAGAATGTGACTTTCTGGGATACACCTTCAGACGCAGGTGGGTAAGGAGTAGCAGACAAAATAATATGTTCATGAGCTTCACGCCGGCGGTGAGTAAATCAGCAATAAAGTCAATGCGCGAAAAGACACGCACACAGAAATTTGGACGAAGAACTGACCTTGGCTTGGACGATATTGCCAAAACATATAATCCGGTCTTAAGAGGCTGGCTAGAATATTACGGGCGATATCCACCTACAGCCATGCATCCAGTTCTAAGACACTTTAACAAAACTCTGATTGCGTGGGCACTTCGCAAGCACAAACAGCTAAGGGGTAGCAAAACAAGAGCGATAAAGTTAATGGTAGAATATCAACGAAACAACCGCAATTATTTGCACACTGGAAACGAGGAATGGTAGGAGCGTTTGCTTGAAGCTGTATGAACCGAGAGGTTCACGTACAGTTTTGCGAGAGACTAGAGGGGAAGTGCCTCTGGTCTACTCTCCGTTAAAGAACGATAATTTCATCTTCTTGGATACCTTATGGAAGGTCTAGCCGGGATTCTTTATCTGGCGGTGCTGGTGAAAAATATCCTAGCAGTAATGTTAATCCGCCAACTCCCATGAAAGAAACTATACGGGCTAATGTTCCTGTGCCAGAAAGATCAACCATAAAGAGTTTAATCACAACAATAGCAAGTAAGCTTGCACCAATAAACCAAACTATCCGCATATAATTACGGGAGGCATATATCATTATGCCTGTTGCTGTTAGCGTCCATAATATTGTAATTGAAGCTTGCACAAGTGCTGAATTAAAGAGTGGCGTATAGCTATAAGAAATACCGGTTATGTGATGTATAGCCCTTAGTAATGCTGCATTAACCCAAATAAAGGAAAATATAGCCGGGTATGCAATCAGCCTCTTTAAATTTTTATAATTAAGCCAGTCAGGCGGATATTTCCTAACATGCAGTATGTAGGCTCCAACTGATGATATTACAGTCAAATGGGCAATATCAAGCAGGTTAAATAAAGGTATATATGGTATTGGATATGTGGCGCCATCTAAATTACATGCTGAGTATACAAATAAAATAGCCAGGAACCACATTATTGGAATAGCTCCAAGCCCTATATAGGTTTGGTTATGGTTATTAAGAGGCCATGGTGAAACCTCAGCTTTGCGGCTTATAAATCCTATTACCAGTGCTGGAATAATAAACCATGGTAAATATACTAGCGAATCACTGTTGCCTATATTTGAACTGATAAAATATGATGCTTCTTGTGCTAGCAGAATAATCAGCAACCATAAGCTTCCAGCATGGTACCAGCGCAGTTTCTCGTTATCCCTGCTGCGCAACATATAATACTGGGCAATAAAAGCAGCAGGCCATGCTAATATTCCACCATTCATTAATGGATGGGCGTCACTTAACTGCCTGAATGCTACAAGAACCATTATAGGTAGCAAGAAGTAAATAGGTTTACGTAAGAATTCCGACTGGTATTTATTGCCTATAATTTCCATTATTAAAACAGATCCGGCAATAAAACCGAGTATGCTCATAGGCTCGAATTGGTGAGGAACAAAATCCCTTATTTCGGCAATGCCGCTACAAAACCACCAAAGCATTCCCCATAATCCTAATATAGTAGAATTGTATTTTTCAACGCGGTGAGTGATTTCTTTATAATGATTGTATAAATATGCGCTAAATAAAGCAGATAGGCTGATAATGGCGCAGCCTATGTAATAAGAGTTAAGGATAGGAGTCCCTTTTCCTTGGGAATAATGGTCTGTAAAAAGGAATATCCCTGCACCAAATTGTAACATTGTACCAAATAAACGGCAGAATATATTTTTCTGGCGCATATTTATCCATATTATTGCAGCGCCTTCAAGTGCCCATAAACCTGATGTTTGGCGACCATCAAAAACAAGCGGTATTGCAAGTGTAAGGAAGGTTATGCCAAGTGCTAAGAATGCTTTGGATATTATCTGCAAGCCTTTATTATGTTGTGGGTGCAGGGTATACCAAAGAAGTAAATAAAATGTTCCAACTACTGTAGCGCTTATAGCGCTGCCATTTTCAAATGTACGTGTAAGAGCGGTTTGTAAGCCAAAACCTACAAGAGGCACGCCAAACACAATAGTACCATCAATATAGCCTTTCAGATTCGGTGGCTGACGGGTAGCAAATAAAATCGCTACCAGAACATATAATAGGAAGAATATAATTAAGAATGGTTCTGTAGATGCAAAATAATCAGGACTGTAGAATTTAACACCCCACAAGGTTGAAATAACAAAAGTAAAACCAAATCCAACCAGGTTTAATAATCTCCAAGTTTTAAACCATGCAATAACAACAATAACAATATTCAGAATTAAATAATAGCTGAATAATCCAATATGGCTGCCAGCACCTGTTGAAGCAAGAATAGGAGCCAGAAAGCCACCTATAGCGGCAAGTATTGCAAGTTCCCTGGCGTCATTTTTAAGCGCAAGGAATGCGCTGGCAGCACCAAGGAATGTAAGCAATCCAAAAGCTATACCCGGATCAATAAGGTGATAAACCCGGAATGCGGCAAAAGTGGTGAGGAATAGAATTCCGATACCGCCACCTTGTAAGGCTAGGCCGAATATCCTGCGTTTTTCTGCAAATCTCCATCCGGCAATCATCATTGCAATAGCTGAAGCGGCAACGCATATAAAGCGTAGCTCAATAGGCACTTCTATTTGACCTGATACATATTTCAGTAAAAATGCGATTCCAAAGAAGATTATGATAATACCTGTGCTTACCAGGGCCCTTCCGCCGGTGAAGTATTTTGCAAGGTGTTTTTCAAAGAAAGATGGGCTGCGATCAATGGATATATCTGGTTGTTCAGTGACAATATCTATAGGTTTATTTGTGGAAGGCTCATCTATTACTGCGGGTTTGAATTCTTCATAGACTTCTGTTTCAGTAATTTGGCAATATGAGTGGCTGGTATCCGTTGGAATATTTTGATTAATAGGCTGTTCATCCTTTTTGGATAAATCAAATTCCTTAAGTTTCTCCCGTAAAATAGATATATCTTCCTTTAGATTGTTGGTACGATTAAACAACTTTATAAAAAGCACCATTGGTAGGATAATAAAAAAACCTGCTAAACATATGGCTATTGTTATTATTGTATCCATAACCCCTACCAATCAATTTATAATTTCCTTATCTTCTTATAATACTTTGTTAATTGAAAGTTAATTCTAAATAAACGTTGTAATAATTCTGCATATTAGATAAATTTTTGAAATTGTCCTTCGTTTGAAGGCTTGCTTGACGGTTGCGTAGTAACCATTATAATAATTTTAACCCGAGTAACTCTTAAGGAAAACTTTTGCATTTAAGTTTTCCTTAAGAGTTACTCGGGTTATTTATGGCAATGATGCATCAACCATCGTTTCATGTGGTTCTACTACACATCGCCAAGGGTTTCCTGTGAGTTGAACTTAGACACCTCATAAAAACTATTTCCTACGCCTGGTTACCGCTATCTTTTTCAGCTTATAAAACTATCAAATATTTGGTGCTATAGGCTCATCAATTTATAATTTTCATTGCAAATTTAATTTGTGCAGTTCTTTTGGTGTTTTTTTTCTATATGCAATAAAAGATTAGTCATCATGAAAAATTATGTTGAATATCAGTTCTTTATGTTCTTCGTTCATTCTTCATATAGATAATTTAGTCAGTTAGAATTACAAATCTAAACACGCCACATTAATTTTAACACTAAAGGAGAATACAATGAATAAAGTCTTAGGTACCCTATCTATAATCACTGCTTTTGCAGCATCTTCTGCTATGGCCCAACCTATTTCCGGCAGCAATATTTCGGATGTTTCGGATAGCACTATTGCTAATACAAATACTAGCACTGCTACCGAGAGTACATCTACTGATAACAGCAATAATTCTGTTTCTGCGGTTGATAACACTGATAACACAGCTGATAATTCTATTTATAGCGTTGATAATACTGACAACACGGCTGATAATTCCAACAACTCAACAAACGACAGCAACAATGTTGCCAGCGTAGCTGATAACAGCAACAATTCTGTTTCTGCAGTTGATAATACTGACAACACAGCTGATAATTCCAACAACTCAACAAACGATAGCAACAATAGCGTAGCTGATAACAGCAACAATTCTGTTTCTGCAGTTGATAACACTGACAACACAGCTGATAATTCTAACAACTCAACAAATGATAGCAACAATGTTGCTGATAATTCCAACAACTCAACGAATGACAGCAACAACACGGCTGATAATTCTAACAGCTCAACAAATGACAGCAATAATGTTGCCAGCGTAGATGATAACAGCGATAATTCTATCGTTGCAACCACTACAAGCGATAGCTCCACTAACGATAGCAACAACACTTTTGCTGCCACTGAAGCGGTTAACACTGTTACCCTAAGCTCTACAATTTCTGGTGTTACGGTTAGCTTTGATGATGTAGATGGTGCTACTTTCGAAGGTAATAGCATTTCTGGAGAAGCTTTCAGCGGTTCTACCGGCATACTTGCAGTTAATCAAAACACTGCTGTGGGCGCAAATACCCAGCAATCTGTTAGTGTTACTGCGCATGTTAACGGCAGTTTCTAATTTTTGCATAAGTGAATGGGGCGGAATATCGTCCCATTCACCTTTTCAATTTTTATAGTATTTTACACCAATCCATATCTTTGACGAAGGTTGTCGTGCATCGGTCTTACAAAATTAGCGAACCTTCGATGTGATGAAATATAAGTAAACTTTATTTCATCACATCTCGGTTTCACCTAGGTTTACTAGGCTAAAATTTTGTTCGCCTCGCACTCCTACTTCGTCTTTGATATGGAAATGGTATTACTTTCCAATTATCATAGTCATTTGCTCGCTAAATTTCGCGTAAGTTATTATTTGCGCTGGAATTTCTATATCTTTGAGAAGTCAGGATATTATATATTTTAATTAAATAGGATGTGGTGGATATGAAATATTTCTTTATTCCTTTAATATATATTTTTTTACTTACCCCTTTTAAAGCTTACTCCATCGGAGATGAGCATTTCCCAGAAGCAAATAACGCAGTTGAAGAACAGGAAGTATTTGCAGAAGCCCTTACTGAAATTGAGATAGGGCAATATCGTGGTGCTTCAGGCAAATTCGATATGGACGTTAATTTTACCGGAAACACTTCCAGCGGATCCGTAAGTGGATCAAATGTTATAGAGGGTTCATCATTTTCAGAAGCAAGCGGACTTATAAACATTATACAAAATAGCGGTAATAACGTTGTTATACAAGCTGCTACAGAAGTGAATGTTACAATAAATTAACTTCCGGGGGAGTCTATGAATCTTTTTAGAAAGCTAATAGTTTTGGGCATCTGCCTGATTGGTTGTTTTTCCGTTAGGAACTCCTGGGCTTTAGACATGGTGTTCGGAGCAAATAGTTATTCTGTAAATGTACAGAGCTTCAAGGAGAGGCGTTTTCTTAATATAATAAAGCAGGAGCGCGATTATAGCTGTGGTTCGGCCGCATTGGCAACGTTACTAAAATATAGTTATGGCCAAAAAAACATTACAGAGAGTGCCGTTCTCAATGCCATGCTTAAAGATGGCGATAAAGAAAAAATAAAACATGAAGGGTTTTCAATGCTTGATATAAAAAACTACTTGACCAAAGTAGGGTTACAATCAGGTGGATTCAGAACTTCCCTCGATAAGTTAAAGGCTGTTGGAATACCGGCTTTGGCACTTATAAATAATAATGGCTATATGCACTTTGTGGTGATTAGTGGGCTTGTAGATAATGTTGTTATAATACGTGATCCGGCTTTTGGAAATCGTACTATGAACCGCAAGGAGTTTGAAAAGACATGGAATGGAATTTTATTTGTAATAGTTGATAATAAACAAGAAGCCCGGAAAAACTTTCAATATAAATATGCGTGGGGAGAGAGGAAAAATGATTTGGGTTATGAAATGTTGAATACAAATTATCTAACAGATTCAGCCCTGCAATCAGTTTACACATCAAACTATTTTAATTTCTAAAATCAGGAAATCGGAAAATGTTTAAACTTTATAAATATTTATTAGTCCCGGTGTTAATCGTTAGCAATATAAGCACTGCGCACGCAAACGAAGCATATGAAGATATAAATGAATGGCAGGGCATCCCGGCTTACGAGCTTGATAATATGCGTGGTGGGTTTGCTGCAAATCTTGGTGGGATTGGAGTAAACTTAAATTGGCTAGTTCAGGTTGATGTTAACGAAACACCAGTGTTTTCCCATGATGTTACGAGCGATTTTGAGGGCAAGCTTATTAATATAAATGCGACTGGAGATGTTGCAGTTTCTGATTTCCAATCCCTTGCTTTAGTGCTTCAAAATAGTAGTGATAATATTAATATCCAAGCGCATCAAATGCTTGATTTGCAACTGGTAAATATTTCTTCTTTTGGAGACAGGGCGCTATCTGCACGAATAACTGATTCTATAATTCACTCAATTTCAAATTCACTATAATATAATCGTCTATTTAGTTGGTTCCTTAATATGCTTAGAAGTTCTTGCCTGTACTTAACTTTAATTTTATTTTTCAGTTCAAATATTGCATTTGCCCAATCGGATGAATCAAAGGCGAAACGGAATAATTGCCCCGAATCAGATTCTAACTGTGCAGAAAAAGTTGGTGTAGACAAGGAGCGTAAAGAACAGCCGCCAGCTGCGATTGATGCCGCAAATAAAAGTGCCAGCCTATTATTGCCCAAGGGAGTTCTGGTTGTAGAGCCATCAGTTGAATATGCCCATTCCTCGGCGCTTAGGGTTGCAGCGGAAGGGCTTATCATATCCCCGATTAATTTATTAGGTTTCTTTGATATAACCCGCGTAGACCGCGATATTATTACCGCGGCATTAAGTACGCGCCTTGGTGTTGGCAATCGCTCTGAATTTGGTTTACGTGTTCCTTATGCATATAGAAGTGATAGTACGCTAAGCACCCCTGTTGGCGGAGGGCAGGAAGTTTATACCGAATCTGATTCGATTGGTTTAGGCGATATTGAAGTTTCAGGAAGATATCAGCTTACCAATGGGGAAAATAGTTGGCCATTCATGGTAGCGGGTCTTCGCTATAAAAGCAGGACAGGAAAGGACCCGTTTGAAATTCCGCTTGATAATTCAGGATTATCTTCAGATTTACCGATAGGGTCTGGTTTTCACTCATTGCAACCAAGCCTGGCATTCCTGCATCCATCAGATCCGGTAGTTTTCTTCGGCAGCGCCGGATATACATGGAATATTGAAAGGGATGTAAACTCTTTTTATGGTACGATTAATCCTGGCGACAGTATTAACCTGAACTATGGGATGGGATTCTCTGTAAATGAAAAAGCTTCTTTCAGCCTTGGTTATTCTCATAATACGGTATTTAAAACTGAACAGAATAATCAATCACTTCCAAATTCAACTGTTTTACAAGTAGGTGCGCTAAATTTAGGATATGGGTACCGCTATAATCAAAAAACTACTGTAACACTAAACCTAAGTGCCGGACTTACAAACGATGCTCCCGATATTTCCTTGAGCCTTAGAGTGCCATTTACAGTCGGAAAAATATTTTAATACCAACTTGTTATCTTCACAGGCGCGTTTTGCTGCAGCGGCGCATTAGCGCGCCCTCTTTGCCTTGCACTTAGATAGCTAATTAATTTTCACAATGACAAAAGGCGAAGCGGCCATTACAAAGCTATAACACTATAACTCCCTGTAGAAAGCTATGTAACCGACTGATATCTTGGTTAAATGTATTTTGAGTTGCAGTTTGCAGCAGAATGGTTATAGTCTGTAAATTAATAAAGTTTTCTTTTTCTTTCAATTGTTAATAAATTCTTAACAATTTACATGTATAATTAAAATCGGTGCATGTTTTAATTGCACTTAAAAACTAGTTAGCAGGCCATAAAGTGAGAACCATCCCACAAGATCTTATCCGTGATAAGGTTTATTGTGTAAATTATATAGAATATATTGGTGAAACCAATGCACAGGAATATTTTTATATTGCTGTGCGTCAGGATGAAATGGACAAGTTCAAAACGGCACTTGAGCATGGAAATTTTGAAGCTGATGATTATGGTTTAATCCTGGAGCAAGGCAACGGTTCCGCCCCGAAAATAATCCGTGAGAAAATGAAGCTGCTTTACAAATGCGATCATGATAGCGCAATTAATGTAAGCGATTATACTCCTGAAATGGAATAAATTCCCCAATTATAACTTTTTGTAAATTTTATACTGTGCCTTTCTAGGCTCGCAATGGGGCATTCTTAAGTTAAATTACTATATATAAGCGCGCCACAAACAATTTAGGGTTGATTAATAAAGTAAAATGAATATTCTGTATTTATAGTTTAACTTAATTAATGAATGGCAACCTATGCTGGAAAGACTGCAACAGGAAATGGATAGACTAAATATAAATGCCCGTGAATTATCTATACGGGCAAATCTGGGAGGCTCTTTTGTATATGATATCTTAAGTGGTAAATCGTCCAATCCAACCATAAAAAAGATGTCTGCTATTGCAGATGCGCTTGGAATCAGCCTTCCTTACTTACTTTCAGGAATTCCTGATGATGCGCGCTATAGCAGCAATATAGATTTTATTAAAGTGCCTATATTATCAAGCACAGGAAAAATCAATAATGACACCATTAATTATTTGTTCCAGGAAAAATGGCTTATTGAAACTCTCTCCGTTGCCACCAAAGATTTAAAAATCTTTGTAATTACTGGTGATAATATGCAGCCAACCTTAAATAATGGTGATACAGTGCTAGTAAATATTTCATGTAAAGCCCCGACTAAACCCGGAATATTTCTAATACTTAGTGGAGCCAGCATGGTTCCAAGGAATATTGAATTCCTACCTGATAAAAATTTCCGCAAAATATGCATCTCGGATAATTTAAAATTATCCAACCATATTTGTAATCTGGATGAGGTTGATATAATCGGGCAGGTTATCTGGGTTGCCAGGGAGATTTAGAGTTGTCCGTTGTGTAATTATAAAATGGTCACCATGACTTTCTATAGTAAATTTTATTTTTATTTACGCATTGTCATGTAGTTTATCTAGGTTTTGTTGGTATCCGGGACTCATATTCCAGAGACATTTGTAATTATAAAGGACTCTGGAATATATAGTGATTTTATTTTATAGCGGTTTGACTTAAGAATTCCCCGTCACGTCATTGCGAGGAGGCGAAGCCTACGTGGCAATCCAGAATATTTAACAATATAAATGAATGGCTTATGAAGAATATCCTGGATCGCCACGCCTTCGGCTCGCGATGACGTAATGGGGAATTATTAAGTAAAATCACTATAAAGAAGATTTATGGAGAAAACCGGCTTCCGGGATGACAGCACTCCAAAATTTTGGGCAGAACCTAAAATACTATATAATTGTGTTGTGGATGCATAAAAACAGGAGCCAGCCTATAACACCTAATCATCCCCAATCTTAAGCGCAGCCAAAAACGCACTTTGCGGAATTTCAACATTTCCAACACTGCGCATTTTCTTCTTACCCTTCTTCTGTTTGTCGAGAAGTTTACGTTTACGGCTGGCATCCCCACCATAACATTTTGCGGTAACGTCTTTACGGAATGCGCTTACTGTTTCACGTGCGATAATTTTTCCGCCAATTGCAGCCTGTATCGCAATTTTAAACATCTGCCTTGGGATTAAATCTTTCAGGCGCGAGCACATTTCACGGCCTCGGCTTTCAGCGCGGGCGCGGTGGGTAACTAGTGCCAAAGCATCCACATTTTCTTCGTTCACAAGCACAACAACTTTTACCAGATCGCCTTCTTTATATTCATCAATCTGCCATTCAAAACTAGCGTAACCGCGGGTGCAGGATTTCAGGCGGTCATAAAAATCGAATACCACTTCGTTAAGCGGCAGGCCATAAACCACCATGGCGCGGTTGCCTACATATGTAAGGTTTTTTTGAACGCCACGTTTTTCCGTGCAGAGTGTTAGCACTGTTCCCAAATATTCATCAGGCACTAAAATCGTGGCAGTTATCCACGGTTCCTCAATAGTGGCAATTTTCATAGGGTCTGGCATATCAGCCGGATTATGCAATTCTAAAGTTGTACCATCGCGCTGGTGAATTTTATAAACCACGCTTGGCGCGGTGGTAATTAGTTCCAGGTTAAATTCTCTATCGAGCCTTTCCTGGATAATTTCCAGATGTAATAGCCCAAGGAATCCGCAGCGGAAACCCTGCCCAAGTGCGGTTGAGCTTTCCGGTTCATATTCAAAACTGGAATCATTCAATTTAAGTTTGCCTAGCGAATCGCGCAAATGTTCATATTCGGAAGAATCCATCGGGAATAAACTACAAAACACCACCGGCAAATTCGGCTTGAAACCTGCAAGTGGCGTCTCCGCTGGGTTTTTTTCATCTGTTACGGTATCACCCACTTTGCAATCGGCAACTTCTTTCATAGCAGCGGTGAAGAATCCCATTTCACCAGCATAAAGAGTATCAGTCATTATTTTTTTAGGCGTGAAATAACCGACATTATCCACATTGTGGCTGGTGCCGCGCTGCATCATTCTTACTTTCTGGCCTTTTTTAATAGAGCCATCCACAACACGGATTAGAATCACCACGCCTAAATACGGGTCATACCAGCTATCCACCAGCAGTGCGCGAAGCGGAGCATCCGGGTTGCCGCGTGGGGCAGGCAGGCGGGTTACGATAGCTTCCAATGTTTCAGGAATGCCAAGGCCGATTTTGGCGGAAACAGAAATTGCATCAGATGCATCAATACCGATCACGTCTTCAATTTGCTGTTTCACTCGCTCAGGTTCGGCAGAAGGTAGGTCGATTTTATTTAATATAGGAATGATTTCATGGTCATTTTCAATGGCCTGGTAAACATTTGCCAGAGTTTGCGCCTCCACCCCTTGCGATGCATCTACAACAAGCAGTGAGCCTTCACAAGCAGCCAGCGAGCGGCTAACCTCATAGGCAAAATCCACGTGGCCTGGAGTATCCATAAGGTTAAGCATGTATTCTTTGCCATCTTTCGCCTTATATTTAAGACGCACCGTTTGCGCTTTAATGGTGATGCCGCGCTCTTTTTCGATATCCATACTATCTAGCACCTGCGCACTCATTTCGCGTTCGGTAAGTCCGCCGCAAGTCTGGATTAGCCTATCGGCAAGGGTGGATTTCCCGTGGTCGATATGGGCGATGATGGAGAAGTTACGGATGTTGGTTTGGTCGGTCATAATTTTATATAATTCTCTTTATACTGGTAATTTAGTTCTATTAACTATTGATTTTAAATAACCTTCTGGAATTTTAATATCCTTTAATTCATTAATCGTAAATAATCCTAATTCTTTATGTTCATGGCTAATCTTTATAGTACCAGAATTTACTTCACAATAATAAGTAACTATTACTACATGCTTACCTGGAATTACCTCAAATAACCACGAATCAATAATATCCTTCACTGATATATCAAGCGCAAGTTCCTCTTCCACTTCACGTTTAATGCATTCTATGGGCTGCTCACCCAGTTCAAGCCTTCCGCCAGGTAATTCCCACTCATCACGTTCATTTTTAAGCAAGATAACTTTATTATCTATAAATATCACTGCTTTAATTGAAACTGGAAAACTCATTTCTAATTCCTTTATCAATAAGTAAGTTACGCAATAATTTTAGTAACCCAAATTGCAGTTGCATATATTAAGGCAGTCAATAAAATTGATATACCCATAGCGACTGTAAAATCTACACCATATTTAAGCAATCCTGGCAAAATCAGGAAAAATGCCAGTGATGGCAAAACCAGCCAGAAAATTGAATAAGAAAGTTCAGCAATTTTATTTGTATCTTTTGTATCAACATATAGCCATATAAAAGCTAATATAGATGTAAGCGGCAGCGATGCAAGCAATGCCGCCCAGATAGTGTAACGCTTCGAAAGTTCAGAAACACTGACAACTATAATAGCGGTTATAAATGTTTTAGTCAATTACTCCCACTAAAAGTG
>DITJ01000001.1 GCA_002422795.1 Alphaproteobacteria bacterium UBA6187
CATATAGATTTTATATTTGTATTAGTGCCCTTTAAATTGCAACCTAAATTATTGATAGTGAGTGATAATGCGAAATAAAGTAGCGGGAAATCTTATATTGTTATTTGATATTGTTTCCCTCATGTTTGGATTTGTTATATCCAGAATATTAGCAAAGTATATTTCCATTGATGTTTTGCACGAAAGCTACTCGGCTATGACTTATCAAAATATCAGTGAGAGGATATTAATTTTTAGTATTGAAGCAATAATTGCGTTATGTATCTTTTATAACAGAGGACATTACAAGCGGATTATACCCTGGTGGAGCCAGGTAAGATACATCGCATTAACCCTTATGTTCATTATGCTAATTGATGGATTTGCTCATTTTGCAGCTAAATATCAATTCTCACGCCTATGGATAGTTTTGTCATGGCTTACTGCATTTGCATTTATTATTATCGGGCGATATTTGGCAAAAATTGTTGGCTGCTATATGAATATATGGAAAGTACCAACAATCATTATCGGAGCCTGTGATGATATTATTGAAACTGTTTTTGCTATACATTCGGAGTCATATGCTGGTTATGACGTAAAAACCTTGATAATTAACCATGGAAAAAAGAAGTTTGATAAAAGCGCGCTTCCGCGAGAATATGCTGAAGTGGAAATCCTGGATTCCGATATTGATATGAATGAGTTTGTTAAAAAGAATAAGGGTTGTTTTTATATATTAGCACCTGACAATGTAAGAAGCTTCAAGGTCAGTAAATTAATTAAAACTATTGTCAAGAGCGATTCTTCATACGCGCTTGTGCCGCCAACTGAAGGAGTGCAGCTATATGGTGGCAGCCCCCAATATTTCTTCGGGCATAATGTTATGTTTATAATTTCACGGGACAGGATACATTCACCATTTGGGCTGATGTTTAAGCGGATTGCCGATATTGCAATATGTTGTGTATTATTAACAATTGCTGCTCCGGTGATCTTTATTATTGCTTTGTTTATTAAAATGGATGGTGGGGCGGCAGTTTTTTCACACACGAGAGTTGGAAAAAACAATCTTCCGTTTCAATGCCTTAAATTCCGCAGTATGGTAATAAACGCAGAAGAGCATTTAAAGAAAATGTTGGCTGTTGATCCGGCCTTACAAAAAGAATGGGATTCTCAACAAAAGCTTGTTAATGACCCACGCATAACCAAAATAGGCAATTTCTTACGCAAAACCAGTTTGGATGAATTGCCGCAACTAATTAATGTTTTAAAGGGGGAAATGAGTTTGGTCGGCTCGCGCCCTATTGTTGAAGAAGAAAAGAAGCATTATGGCGATAAAATAAATGACTATTTGTCTGTTAAACCAGGCGTAACTGGCTTGTGGCAAGTTAGTGGCAGAAGTGATACTTCCTATAAGCAGCGTGTTTATCTTGATTCATGGTATGTAAATAATTGGTCTTTATGGTCTGATTTTGTAATTCTGGTTAAGACTGCTCAGGTGCTTATGAAGGGCAGGGGGGCGTATTGATTCCTAACCATTCTTTTTCCAAATACACATCTTTATCATGTGCATAACGGAATATGGCAATATGCTGGTTATTGCGGTTTTGATAGCCCCTATATAACCATAATGGTTTGTAAAATCAAAATATTTTAATTGGATAAGTAGGCGGTTCTTTAGCTGCAATGCGCGTTTATGATGGGAAATAGCCGATTTATTATTAACTTCGTAGCGCAGTAAAACTTCATCTATATTAGCACCTTTGCTAACTGCCAATATTCGGAAGAAATATTCATAATCTTGCGCGGCAAAACAGAATTCTTCGTTATAAAACCCTATCTTCTTTAGCGCATCGCCGCGCATCATCACAGCAGGATGCATAAAACTATTATTCAGATGCATTGTATTACGGATAGCTTTATCGGAAGTGGCTTTTTTTATAATAAATAAATCTTCATTTGTGTTAGAATCGAAGGCTCTTGCGTGAGAACCTACAATACCAACATCTTTATTTTCCTTCATGAATTGCAGTTGCTTTACAAATCGGTTATTTACCACCATATCCCCTGCATCCAGTCTTGCAATATAGCTGTAATTATTATCAAAAGCATATTGAAGTCCTGCGTTCAGTGCTGCAACAATATGGCGGTTAGTATCAAAGCGGATAAGGTGTATATTGGAGAATTTATTGTTATCTATACTAACAGGCCGGTTGCTGCCATCATCAATAATTATTATATCAAGCAGCTGATTTTCCACATCCGTTATAGAAAGAAGGGATTTTTCAAGGCCATCCTGGTTATTATGAACCGGCATTATAAGTGCTATTTCTTTTTCCGGCAAGAGTGCCCCTTTAATTGATTTAAGATTTTGTCGCTACCGCCTACCAAAGGTACATTTTGATGATGCCCATAATTACTTACTCAAGCAATAAAGCCCAATCGCTGCTGCATTAGATACATTCAAACTTTCTACCTGGACACTTATCGGGATTTTAGTAATGTAATCGCAGGCCTCACGCGTTAAGCGGCGCAGACCCTTGCCTTCTGCACCCATCACCAAGGCGGTATTGGTACTTAAATCTTTAATATCGCCAATTTCTGTTTCAGTATCACCATCCATGCCAATGAACCAGTAGCCATGCTTTTTAAGGTCTTCAATGCTCCTTACCAGGTTGGTAACCCTTATGATAGGGAGTATTTCAAGTGTGCCAGATGCAGCTTTTGCAAGGGCGGAGCTTTCTTCAGGTGCGTTATCTTTCGGAATGATTATTGCAGTTACATTAAATGCGGCAGCGGTACGCAAGATTGCCCCCACATTCTGCGGATCAGTAACTTGGTCAAGTATAACAATTTTTCCGCCTTTCTTTGTGATATAATCAAGCCCTAGTTCAGGTAGCGGCATGGTTTCGATTATAATGCCCTGATGTACCGAGCCATCCATAATATATTTACCAACTTCTTCATTGGAAATTAATTGCGGCCTTACCGGAAGTTTAATGGGTAGGGTGTTTTCATCGAAATTCTTAGTGATAAATATCTTTAATATTTTCCGCCGAGGGTTACCAAGTGCCGCAAGACAGGCATGTTTGCCATATAGAAACAGGTTTTTGCTACGGGGTTCCTTGGCATGGATGGTGATACTGAAACNNCAGGTTTTTGCTACGGGGTTCCTTGTTTAGGACTGGCTTTTTTGTGTGTTTCGTTTTCATTGGTTCCTGGGCGCTAATTACTGGTTTGTTTAAGTTAATGGCCACTTATACTATTACTTATACCTTACTAGCAACTAGTAAACTGGCAACAACTAACTAATATTTTAAAGCAATTTGAAAAATTGATACTAACAAGATTGACATGTTAAATTCTATATACTAATAAGAACGGCTCATTATTGATTGTTGTTTATAATTGGTGGTTTGTCGTGGATACGATAAACGACGAAATGCAAACCGCAAACGATTTGGAGGGGTGGCCGAGTGGTTAANNATGGCAACAGACTGTAAATCTGTCCGCGCGAGCGTACACAGGTTCAAATCCTGTCCCCTCCACCATAAGACGTTTATAGTTTGTAGTTAGTAGTTTGTAGTTATAAAGACGATAAACGACTAAAGATAAACTCAAACTCACTTATGCGGGTGTAGCTTAGTGGTAAAGCTCCAGCCTTCCAAGCTGGCTATGAGGGTTCGATTCCCTTCACCCGCTCCACTTATTTAAGGGGAATGTAAAAGTGAAAATGAAAAATTAAGAGAATAAGGTCTATATTTCTTACTTCTTCATTTTTCATTTTTCATTTTTCATTTTTCACGCAATTAACTACGGAGACTACTAATGGCAAAGAGCAAATTTGAGCGTAAGAAGCCGCATTGTAATATAGGTACAATTGGTCACGTTGACCATGGTAAGACAAGTCTTACTGCCGCGATTACGAAATATTTCGGTGAGTTCATGGCTTATGATAAGATCGATAAAGCCCCTGAAGAAAAGGCTCGTGGTATAACTATTGCGACAGCTCACGTTGAATATGAAACAGCAAACCGCCACTATGCGCACGTAGATTGCCCAGGTCACGCGGACTATGTAAAGAATATGATCACTGGTGCGGCGCAGATGGACGGAGCGATACTTGTAGTATCGGCGGCTGATGGTCCAATGCCACAAACACGTGAGCACATCCTTCTTGCACGTCAGGTTGGTGTTCCTTATGTTGTTGTGTTTATGAATAAAGTTGACATGGTTGATGACTCTGAGTTGTTAGACCTTGTTGAAATGGAAGTTCGTGAGCTTCTTTCTTCGTATGATTTCCCGGGTGATGATATACCTATTATCCGTGGTTCTGCACTATGTGCGCTTGAAGGCCGTAACCCTGAAATTGGTGAGAACGCGGTTCGTGCGCTACTTGAAGCGGTTGATACATATATACCTCAGCCTGAGCGTCCGATTGACGGTGCGTTCTTGATGCCGATTGAGGATGTATTCTCTATATCTGGTCGTGGTACAGTAGTAACTGGCCGTATCGAGCGTGGTATTGTGAAGGTTGGTGAGGAAATCGAGATTGTTGGATTGCTTCCTACTCAAAAGACTACTTGTACTGGCGTTGAAATGTTCAGGAAGCTTCTTGATGAAGGGCGCGCTGGTGATAACGTAGGTATCCTTCTTCGTGGAACTAAGCGTGAGGATGTTGAGCGTGGCCAGGTATTGTCTAAGCCAGGTTCGGTAACTCCGCATACTAAATTTGAAGCTGAGATATACGTACTTAGCAAAGAAGAGGGTGGACGTCATACTCCATTCTTCAGTAACTACAGGCCGCAATTTTACTTCCGTACAACAGACGTTACTGGAACAGTAGAGCTTCCAGAAGGTGTTGAGATGGTAATGCCTGGTGATAACATAAAGTTGGTAATCGACCTTATATCACCAATCGCTATGACTGAAGGCTTGCGCTTCGCTATCCGCGAAGGTGGCCGTACAGTTGGTGCGGGTGTTGTGGCGAAAATTATTAAGTAAGGTGATGGGTATCAGGTTTCGGGTGTCAGATACGAATCTGATGCCTGGTGCCTGAAGTCTGATCCCCGATCCCTAAATAGGAGCGTAGCTCAATTGGTAGAGNNGCACCGGTCTCCAAAACCGGGGGTTATGGGTTCGAGTCCCTTCGCTCCTGCCAAATATTAGTTGCTAGTAACTAGTTGCTGGTATTTTTAAATAAAGTAAACATGGACTGCTAGCGACTAGCGACTAGTAACTAGTAACTAAATTATATGACAAAAGTTGCAGTAGCAGATTTTATAAAACAGGTACGCCAGGAGGCATCCAAAGTAACTTGGGCCACCAGGAAAGATACTATAGTGTCTACGATTGTTGTTTTGGTGATGGTTTTGGTTGCATCTGTTTTCTTTTTGCTGGTAGATGCGGTTATATTTAAGATAGTTCAGGCTATTTTAGGTTTTTAGTAGAGAGGCTTTAAGGTGAGTAACAATTACGCGTGGTATATTGTACAAGCGCATTCGGGCTTCGAAAAGAAGGTCGTTAGTTCTTTGCAGGAAAAAGCGGAGCGTGAAGGGCTAAGCCAGTTCTTTGAAAAAATAATAGTACCTACAGAAGATGTAGTGGAAGTGAAGAAGGGGCGTAAGGTTAGTACTGAGCGTAAATTTTTTCCTGGCTATGTACTTGTGCGGATGCAATTAAACGACCGTACTTGGCAGTTGGTTAAGAATACGCCGAAGGTGCTAGGTTTTCTTGGTGGAAATGGTAAGCCTCAGGCGATTTCTGATGTGGAGGCGGATAGAATTTTCCGTCAGGTTGAGGTTGGCGCTGAAAAGCCTAAGACGATGGTTGGTTTTGAAGCTGGCGAGTCTGTAAGAGTTGCTGATGGTCCATTTGAATCGTTTGTTGGTGTGGTTGAAGAGGTTGATGAAGAGAAGGGCAGACTTAAAGTTTCTGTATCAATATTTGGACGCACCACTCCGGTTGAGCTTGAGTTTACGCAAGTGGAGAAAGTTTAGTATAGGTTGGGATGCTTCTATAGTTTTAAATACTATGTTCCAATTAATTTATAATGATTAAGATAATGAAGGACGTGTAGAGCAATGGCTAAATCTAAAGCTTCAAATAAAAAAATTACCGGTTCTATTAAACTGCAGATACCATCCGGTCAAGCTAACCCATCTCCTCCGGTAGGTCCGGCGCTTGGTCAGAGGGGTGTGAATATTATGGAGTTTTGTAAGGCGTTTAATGAGGTTACAAAGACTATGCAGCCTGGTATGCCGATACCAGTAGTAATAACTGTATATGCCGACAAGAGCTTTACTTTTGTAACTAAAACTCCGCCTGCTTCATATTTAATTATGAAAGCTGCTAATGTTAAGAAGGGTGCTAATAAAACCGGACTTGAGCATATTGGTAAAATTACTAAAGCTCAATTACGTGAAATTGCAGAAATTAAAATTAAAGATATGAATGCAAACGATATAGATGCTGCTGTCAGTATGCTTGCTGGAACTGCAACTTCTATGGGCTTGGATGTAATTGAGGGGTAATTGGATATGGCAGAAAACGGAAAAAGAATTAAGGCTGTAAGGTTAAATGTAGAAGCAGAAAGAAATTATGCTCTGGAAGAAGCCTTACCAATTCTGAAAAAAAATGCTACGGCAAAGTTTGATGAGACTATTGATATAGCGATAAACCTTGGTGTTGATCCGAAGCACGCAGACCAGATGGTTCGTGGAATGGTTACATTACCAAGTGGTACTGGTAAAACTATCAGGGTTGCTGTATTTGCGAAAGGTGCAAAAGCAGAAGAGGCGCTTAAGGCTGGCGCTGATGTGGTTGGTGATGATGACCTTCTTGAGTCTATCAAGGCTGGTACAATTAATTTTGACCGCTGTATTGCAACTCCTGATATGATGGCGAAGCTTGCGGCTGCGGTTGGTAAAATTCTTGGGCCGCGCGGATTAATGCCAAACCCTAAACTTGGTACAGTTACTCTTGACGTAGCTAAGGCTGTTAAAGATGCTAAGGGCGGTCAGGTTGAGTTTAAGGTTGAGAAGAATGGTATAGTGCAGGCTGGAATTGGCAAGGCAAGCTTTAGTGAAAAAGAAATAACCGCTAATGTTATTGCATTTATTTCTGCTATAAACCATGCTAAACCGGCTGGAGCGAAGGGTGTTTATATAAAGAAAGTGTCTGTTAGCTCTACTATGGGAGCTGGATTAATTCTGGATACCCAGGATCTAATAGGTAAATTGACTAAAGCTGCATAAAGTAGGTGTAGGAATCTGGTGTCAAGCGCAGGTAATGAAAACCTGAGGCTTGGAACCTGAAGCCTGAAACCTGAATTGGGAGATAAAAAGTGGATAAAGTACAAAAACAACAAGTTGTTGCGGAATTGCAAGATAGCTTTGCAAGTGCGACGACTATTGTAGTTACCCATTATAAAGGGTTAACTGTGGCAGAAATCACTGATTTGCGCCGAAAAATGCGTAAGCTTGGTGCTGATTTCAGGGTTACAAAAAATAGTCTGGCAAAACTTGCTTTAAAAGATACAAAGCACGCTAAGCTTTGTGAGCTGCTTGTTGGGCCTGTAGCGATTGCATATTCAGAAGATCCTGTTGCTGCAGCTAAAGGTATCGTAGAATTTGCCAATGATAACGATAAGTTAATTATTTTAGGTGGTGCCGTAGGTGAA
Source organism: Alphaproteobacteria bacterium UBA6187 (assembly GCA_002422795.1). GTDB lineage: Bacteria > Pseudomonadota > Alphaproteobacteria > Rickettsiales > UBA6187 > UBA6187. Next base: position 7,664 of record DITJ01000001.1, read on the forward strand.
GAATCTGTAGATGTAAACAGAATTAGAACCTTATCTAAGTTACCATCTCTTGATGAGCTTAGGGCGCAAATACTTAGGACTATTAATACTCCTGCGACTCGCATTGCTTGTATACTCCAGGCTCCTGGTTCTCAGGTTGCAAGGGTAATAAGTGCTCATGCGACAAAGGGTGAATAAGTAATTCTAATATATAATTTCAATTTTAAATTAATGGGGATATAAAATGGCTAATAATTTAGCAAAGATTGTTGATGATCTTTCGGCACTTACAGTACTTGAGGCTGCTGAGCTTTCTAAGCTTCTAGAAGAAAAGTGGGGTGTTTCCGCTGCTGCTCCTGTAGCTGCTGCTGCTGCCGCGGCTCCTGCTGAGGCTGCTGCTGAGCAAACTGAATTCACTGTTATTCTTAAAGCTGCTGGTGAGAATAAAATTAACGTAATTAAGGAAGTTCGCGCTATAACTGGCCTTGGTTTGAAGGAAGCTAAAGACTTGGTAGAAGCTGCTCCTAAGAATGTTAAAGAAGCTATTTCCAAAGATGATGCTGCTAAAATTAAAAAGCAGCTTGAAGCAGCTGGTGCTACAGTAGAAGTTAAGTAATTATTTACCTTAAGTTTCTTAAGGGGTTGGGGCGCTAGAGTTATATCAGCGCCCCCTTCTTGCTTTGCTAGTAATTTTAATCAATAACCAGTAACTGCTTCAAGAAGTTAGTGTGAGTGTAAGGTGCGAGGGATGTAAGCATAGAATAACTATGTGCATGCCAAAGTAACCTGCTCATATAACTCTCATTTGGAGTGCAACTTGGCACAAGTTAATAGTGCTAATTAACCTTAAAGTGTAAAAGGTATATAGTTTTACGTAACTTTGTAAAATTATGTTTGCTAAGGTTTTTTGTTATTCGTTATGAAATTCTAGATTCTTACTCTTAAAATTATTATTCTGGAGGACAGACTTGGTGTACTCTTTCGCAGCTCGTAAACGTATTCGCAAAAGTTTC
>DITJ01000102.1 GCA_002422795.1 Alphaproteobacteria bacterium UBA6187
GAAGAAATACGTTACCTTGAAACGGAAATCCCGCCATTTGGCACTTATGCCTGGGATTTAGGGGTAGCGCTTCCGGCTACGTACCCTGCCCAGTATGAAGTTATTGCTAATAAATACTTCACCCGCCCGCGTTTTGAGGTGTTACAGGCAAATGGTTTCCGTCATATTTCACATGCGAATGTTGAACGTGTTGATTTAACCCCTGATGCGGATTTACCTGCTGTTAGCAAATATCTTGGCAAAGGTTACATATTGCCGTTCCCTATTATGCCTACAGATAAATTCGATACGATAATTGTGCCAACCGCAATGGCAACAACGCAAAACAGCTTGCCGATACATTTTTATATTTATAACCGTGATGGTAAAATGGTTGGCGAGAAAACCCACAAACCGATAGCGCGCAAGCAACATGTTGCTATTAATATTGAAGAATTGCTAGAGGGTAAGGAATTTGCAGGTGGGCATATTGAACTTGCTTACGACCCTGCATATTTAAACCAGGCAGATGGCTGGCTGCATGCGCTTGTACGTTTCCGTGATAAACAAACCGGGCAAGCTGCTGAAACCAGCTTTGGCGCTCATATTTATAACATTCCTATCGTTTATAAGAACGAGCCGCAAACTTATAAAGGCAATCCTCCTGGGCTTCGTACTACCTTAGTGCTGCGCACCTATGGTGGTGAGGATACTTTCTGTAACCTGGTTTACGCCTGTTCAAAAGACTGGTTGCCAAAATCATCAACTGATTTGATACTTCATAATGAAAAAGGCCAGGAAGTTTGTAAAAAACGCATTGAAATTCCTATGAGCGGCTCACGCCTATGGACATACAAAGAAATGTTCAATAGCCAGGAGCGTGCTGCGGCAGGCGAAAAAAGCTATGTGGTTATTAAAGATACTACCTGCCGTTTATTCGGTTTCCACGGCCAGGTTAATAAAAATAACATTTTCAGTTTGGACCATATGTTTGGGTTTTAGGAGCTTTGTTGCATGAATCGAATTTTGGTCGAGTTTTAGCATTAGTTCAGAATTAGGTTACTTTATAGGCCATAGGCATTCCGAGAGCCGCCATAGTATTCAGTATAAACACTGCTACTTTTGATTCAGATTTCTGGGTTTCAATTTTTCTAGCAGACAATCTTCTGCCAATTATAGTTTTGTAACGATATATGGTGTTTTCTACTCGCACCCGGTTGTTATAACCTGTATCTTTTTGCCATCGCTGTCAGCCTTTTTCTTTGATGGTAATGAGGAGTGAATCTCGAACGGCAGGGCATTCCAGCGAAGACACGCCTATTGTTTTGTTGGGTGGAATTATTATTTTAGGTATAATATCGTGGTAGTTCTCCAGGAAATAATCATGGATAGGATTAGCGTGATAACCTCCATCACCAATGATTTTAACGATTCTGCCTTCAACTTCGTTAAGTAACCCTCTCAACTGGCTATCATCACTTTCATGTAAAGTCGTCAATTCTGAACTGTGAATATGACCGGTGGAATCAACTCCAATATGCAGCTTTCTCCAGACTCTCCGGAGCATTTGGCCTCCATGCTTATGGTGACACCACTCCTTCTCTCCGTAAACTTTTAGGCCGGTACTATCAATAATAATGACCACTTTTTCATTTGTATTTAGTGGCCTGACTTTAGGCGTTTTCATCAATTCAGACCGCCTTGAAAGCGTTGTATAGTCTGGAACTTGGAGATTTCCACCAAGAAGGTTTATAACTGAGATTAAAAACCCTTCTGCTTGCCGAAGCGGAAGCTTATAAAGAAGTTTCAGAGTGACGTATTATTTCTCGACTATTGTCTTGTTCTACTACTTGAGTCCTTTCTACCCAACTACTTTTTGCAACGCGAAGTGTTCCTTCCAAACCTCTATGCCCTTTTTGCGCAGCCAAACCAGCAGCAGTTTTACCTTTTAGTAATTGGTAAAGACCCGGACCTTTACGGCGGGCAGTTGGATCTGCTTTATTTGCCAATAGCACGTCAGCTGCGCCTGTACTGCCACTTTTTCCAGCTAAATGTAGCGGTGTATGACCATGGGTGGTTCTACTTTCAATAAGATCGGCTTTTCGCTCCACTGATACGCGCTCTATCAATGACTCTAAAATAATATTATTATTTCGTGCACCCACATGCAACGCATTTGAATTGTGTGTATTTGTTTGGGATATTATATCATCTACTTGTTTTGGAGAAAGGTCGCTAAAAAATTTATCAACGATTCTTATTTCATCAAGACTTTGAGTATCCCCTGCCCTTTGCGCAAGCCTATGAAGTGGTGTGAAACCGTTGCCATCTGCTAACAGTAATGCTTGCTCTTTGTCCAGGGGCTTCATATTTTCAAGTATAGAAGCTATATTATCGCAATCACCCTTTGATGCCAACTGATGCAGGGCTGAAGTGCGGTTTTCATTAATTTGTTGTTGCAATTCCTGAAAGGTATGCACAAGAGGTAATTGTGAGGTGCCCTCCTCCCCCCGAATTTCTTCCCCAACTTCTATTAGACTGTATTCCACTTTCTGGTTATTATTATTGCCTTTCATAATTAATCTCCCCTTAGTTTATTAAACCTTCATGATATTAGTTCTTGCTGCCCACTTTGAGCATAAGAGACTAGCATTCATATTAAAAAAAAAGATGTTGTCAAATTAATAGTTAAGATTTTATTACTTATTACCCATTGAAAATAAAAACTATAATCCCTATCCTAATTTTACGCCAGAAATTGTAATAATTATCTATTCATGCAACAAAGCCATTGGGCCTTGTAGCCACTTCAATGTTTTTTATTCCTGAAATAATACAACTATATTTTCCTTTTTAATAAATTACCTTTATGCCACATTTCTATTTTGAACTGTGGCTTTACCGGGCATTTCTTCTCTAAATGCAAGCTCATACTCTATTTCAATTGCACCAAGTACTTTCTGCACAGATGATTTACGAGTTTTGCATGTCCAACTGCGTGCATTTTGCTCTTCACATTCCCTTGACAAAGAAACAAGGGTTACTTCTGGCATAGTTGAATTACGTGATACCCAGTTACGCAATTCTTCCTTATCAGCGATTCTTTCTTCAATAATAGTTTTATATTTATTATTAGAATCCATCTGCTGATTAAATTTTATAGAATTTTCATCTAACATAGATTCAAAACTATAAGGCTTAGTAACAACAGTTGATATGTCCTGAGCCTCTACACGAATTTGTTCTAAAAAATCACTTTGTGCTGGTGAAAAGGTCACTCCCCCCAATATTCCATGTGAGCCTAAATCTGTAGATGTAATATCATAACGTGCAGATTCAGCTGTAGAGTAAGCAGTTCTATCACCATTATCACCTTTAGTTATTAATACACCAAGCATATCTAAAAGCTGTTTATTATATCCACCTGTAAAAGTTGCTAATGCTGCCAGGTTACGCCTGTAACATTTTACTTTTTGAAGCCTTTCGTCTTCTCTTGTTTCTCTTTTTTGGGAAATAAGCTGTACGCCAGAATTAGCGGCAGCGGAATTTAATGTTTCTTCCAAGTTACTAGCGACTCCTGTGGTACAAGCTGGAGTCACACTATTCTTACACAAATTGATAAATTTCTCTTGTTTTATCCTTGCTGCGCGTACTTCAGGTGAGATTACTGCCTTTTCTAAATCACATCTTCTGGAACAATCGCTTAATGTATCTATGAAATGATTGGTGGTTACATTTCGATAATAGCTATATGATATTTCACTGCGTTCTAAATCAGTATCTTTTAATAATTTTCTTACTATATCATCATTTTCACCAGAATAACGTTTTTGCAGGGCATCAACCATTTCATTTGTATCTAAATTATTAAGCTTCAAAGCATCTTTTAACACTGTAGAAATACGATTTTTTTCAGGAACATCCTCTATTAAACCAATAGCTTCCTTAAGGGATCTCACTTGTTGTGGTACTAATGGTGTTGATTTATCGGTATCATCAGCTATCATATTTAACTGGCTTTCTATAATAAATCTTTGATCTGGGAAAGCAGAAATACCATATTTTTCATTTGATATTTCATATATTATACTTTCTTTGGTATTATGTTGACTCTTATCAAGTTTTTTACCCACTTTTATGATTGCTTCTGAAGTACTTGTATTACTCATAGAATTTTCTGAGCTTTCAATCGAGGCATATGATTGAAAGAATTTGGTAAATGATTCTAAGTGTTCTCTTATTATATCTGGATTTATTGCTGGATTTTCACTCTCTTCTTTAATTTTAGTATATAAATCTATTACTAGAGCTTTTTTAGCATCTTGATTTAAATTGCGTGCTTCACCATTATTAAGAAGTCCACGTAGACTATTTAAAAAATCATTAGTTTTAATTCTATCTTGCATTCTTATCCCCATAATAAATTATTTTCATTCACTTAGTGGCTGCTGAAAAATATATAAAATTATTTTTTGTCAACAGCCTCTAGAATGAGTTGTCTCAATATTTCTTTTAACCATTGAAAGCATCCTCATTCGTTAATAAATTAACTCAATTTTGGCATAATATCATAGAAATGCAACTATTCAATAATTATCTTTATTCATATATTCATGATTTATTTCAATAAACAGCAGTTAATATTTCCTTGTTAACAGCCGGAAATCTGCTCTGGCTTCGCCGTTTTGTTATCACGAAGAAGCTTATCAAGCACTTCAAGATGCTCGCCTGCTGGGTTGGCGGGAGCAGATAGTGCCAACTTTATAATTACGAAATGGGGGCCTATTCCTACAGGAGATAAGGAACATAGTAATATTTATAATATGAATAATGGAACATGCGAGGTAACAAGTTGTTCACAATAATTGGGGGCAACATAAGGGGTAACGGACGAGTGAGTGTCGGATGATAAATGACAGAAATTAGCAAGAACAAAAAGTCTTAGTATACTTGATAGGGTTTTTCATAACTGTAACATCATCGAAACCGGCAACGAAAGTTACCGCCTGAAAAAAGCTGCCTAAACTTCCTTTCTAACCAGTGGATATGATGAATAACTTTAAAAAAGTTATCCACATATTCGTGCATTAACTCCGTCAAGTAAAACATTGATCTGACGGTCGTCACTTTCGTGCAGTGTAGTTAATTCAGAGCTGAGAATATAAGTGAAAAATCCAGAGTCTCTTAATATTTAAATCCTTTTTACAATATAAAGTATGAGGCAACCCTGACATTAAGTAACATAAATATTGCAATATACCAAAAATAATGTAATATGCGCAAAAATATAGGCGGAAGTAAATTGGTTTTATTATAACCGGCTTGGCTAAGAAGTACTACTACGTCATTGCTAGCAGCCAAGCTGCGTGCAATGACACACTTTTAAATGCAATTGCAATGTACATACAAAGAATTTTCCAGGCTCTCAATAATTTAATAATAGTGATAAATTATGAAAAAAGAATTAAACAATATGAGAAATAACAGCCGTAAATATTTATTAATGGCACTTCTTAGCTCAGTTGCAGCATTGCCAAATGCGCATGCAAAAGGAACAACTAATGCCAATGTAGCAGAAGACCTAAATAGAAGTATGCTTAAATCAGCAAGAGATGTATCGGCTCCGGTAAATACGGACGCAAAAACTCAGCCGCAGGAAGAAAGAAATCCCTTAGGGCTGGCAACTATTAACAGTATTAATCCATCAACCGGAACCACCCTCTTGATGTACTCCGCCTTGAAAGGCGATATAAACCAGGTACAGCACCTTATTAACCAGGGCGCGGATGTAAATATAAAAAATAATAACAACCTTACTGCCTTACGGTATGCTTTACATGCTAATAACCTGGATATCGCAAAAATATTGGTAGATAATGGTGCTGACACATCATTCCTTGGTGAGCAGGAGCCTGCAATCCGCCAGGCACTAGAAGAAAGGCAAGTGCAGATAGTTGCAATTGCACCAACAGCTAAAGCTGCTTTCCCTACCCCTGCTACAACTAATAACTTTACACCCATCGCTACAGCCACAGTTGATAGCCAAGCTGTAACTCCAGCTAATAATCAAACTTCGGCCCCAATTGCATTAGCCATCCAAAGTGATGATACTGTATCGCCTACATCAGGTTATAAAGAAATGCTGCAAAAAGATGGAAAATTCAAGGATTATGGTGATCCGGTTGTGAATGCTGCTGAACTTGGCGACCTTAACACAATAAAAGAGCTTGTTTCACAGGGTTACTCTGTAAATAGCACTGGAAAATTTTCTACAACACCGCTCATGGTTGCGTCATATTATGGCCATAATGATGTGGTGGACTATCTTATTAAAAATGGTGCAAAAGTTAATAGTGCCGATGATGCTGGTATGACCCCGCTTGCATTTGCACATCTTGGAGTGAAATCTGAAGTGGCGGCTATGCTCCTTGCAAATGGCGCAACTCCTGATGAATTTGAGGATAAGAAACCTGCTGCAGGCCCCTTATTTTTTGCAGCCGGAGGATTATTTGGCGCATCGGGCACTACTGCTGCGGTTGTTGGTGGAGCCGCTGCTGCGGCTGGTGTTGGCGTGGCGATTGGAGGCTCAGGTGGTTCAGGCGGAGGTAGCAGCGGTGGCGGTGGCGGCGATAGTGGCGACCATACCGGCGCAATTTCAGATCTTGAAAAAAACAGCACTGGCGCTGGTGTTACAGTTGCAATTATTGATAATGGCGTGCAAAAAACCGGGCCATTTACAGACGGTAGCCACGCAACCGAGAGTGGTGATGGTGATGGCTTTAATACAGTAAATTATGATTTTACAGTAGCAAATTCTAATGGTGTTGTTGTCTGGGATTCTAATAGTAAATCATTTACAACTTCTGGCGGCGCTGCAGATGGCACGCCTGAAAATAACAGTGATAAAAATGGCCACGGCACTGAAAATGCACTTATCATTAATCAGATCGCCTCTGATTCAAAAATACTTTCAATTAGAACTTTAGATGCTAATGGATTCCTTGATCTTAAAGCTACTTATGAAGGTATTCAATATGCCGCCACAAGAGGCGCAAAAGTAGTTAATAATTCCTGGGGATATTTTGGTGGTAGCTATCTTAATATGTCCGTTCCAGATGCAGCCTTACTTGCCAAACAAGGCCTTAGTATTGCAGGGTTCATTAATAATGACGGTGATTTCATTCCATATGATACCCCGCTAAAAATAACAGATAGTCTCAAAGACGCAATTAACAATGGAGCAGTTCTAGTTTGGGCCACTGGTAATGACAGCCAGGACAACCCTAATATTACCGCAGGTTTATATTTACTAGACCCTAACCTTGACCAGAATGCCACCGGAACTAGTGGCACAGCAAATCCCGACATAGCAAAACATTGGCTTAATGCAGGAGCTGTAAAAGATAATGGTGATGGAACTTATGATATAGCAGCAACAAGCAGCAACAAATGCGGCTTAACAAAAGAGCGCTGCCTTGTAGCGGTTGCAACCTCAACATCCCATGCAGCGGCAGAAGTAAGTGGCGCAGTTGCTAAGCTTATCTCTTCTGGCCTTACTCCTGAACAGGCAGCCAGCCGTATTCTTGCTACTGCTTACTATATTGACAATAGTGGCAAAACTGTTTCAAGTGACGGCGTTACTGCCGCTACCATTGAAAGTGGCAATGCTGCTATGTCATCAGAAATTGCTTCAATAACTGATGCTAATGGCGCTTCTAATGAAATTTATGGCCATGGCTTATTGAACAGAGATTTGGCATTTGGCACTTTTGGATCATTATTTGTAAGGACAACTTCTGGTGCCCCAGGAGGCGCATTGCTAGGTGAAAGCAGTGTAAAATTAGGAAAAGCTTTTGGTGACGCACTTGCAAACTCTAATGTAAAATTCATTGCATTTGACAATGCCGGCAATGCCGTAAGTGATATTGGTAATGCGAGCTTTTCTGTTGATTTAACAAACCTGGTTAGCAGGGATGCATCAAGATTGAATCTTGATGATGCTATGCAGAACCTAGGTAATTCACATTTTGAAAATACAACTGCATTTGAAAATGGTAAGGTCGAATTTAATAATTATGCAACTGAAAAAGACCCTAGTGAAATAATCTCACCTGAAAATGAAAGCTCGGCTATGCAGGGTAATTTTGCATATACTAATAATTTTGGCGCTACGAGCCAAACTATTAGTCATAATGTAAAAATGGACCAGCTATTCGGCTTTGGTGCTATCACTTCTCCTGAGGAGTCATATACAATTCTGGATTCTACAACTAAAAACCCATATTTAGGTTTTGCTGAAGAAGGCATGAATTCAGTTACGGAAAGTAACCTTACTAAAAACATCTCTGTTAAATTCGGTGCATTTAACGGTAAAGAAAATAATATCTATGATGATTATAGCAGTCCTGGGAAGGATGTTTCCGGCACAGTAGGTGAAATAACATACTCCCTAAATAACAGCAGCATAGCCATGCAAGGAGGTTCTATAGTTGAAGAAGGAGCTTTCCTTGGCAGTGAAACTGATGGAATATTTGCAACCGATGGAAAAACACCCACTAATTTCGTTGGTATTTCCGGCCAAACTAAATTCAGTAATAATTTAAGTATATTTGGTTATTATGTAATGGGAGCATCCACCCCGGAAACTGGTGCAAATACATTATTTTCAGATATATCAACTATACGAAGTAGTGCCTATAGCCTAGGTATATCATATGATGGCATTGCAAATGATAATTCAACGATAGGCTTTGCTATTTCCCAGCCGCTGCATGTTGATAAAGCTACAGCTTCGTTTTCTTACGATGCAGGTACTGATGCAAATGGACAAATTGAGAGAAAAACAACTGAATTAAATCTTACACCATCTGGAAGGGAAATGGATTTGCAGTCATATTATCACCTGAAAATGGATAATAATACGTCTCAAACTATTAGCACTATTTATCGTATTAATCCTGATAATATTGCAACTAATCCTGATGAAGCAATATTAATGTATAAGATAAAAAATAAATTCTAGGCTGTATATACTTGTTTGTAGGGTTAATCCTTATAAAGGTAAATAAGCCATAGGATTTTTAGAAACCTTATATAGCGTTTTCGCTTTTCATTTCTACAAGGCGTTCGAGGTGAATAAAATTTTAGCGTAGAATAACTACGTGGATTTTATTAATCCGAAGAACAACGACGTAGAAATGAAAATGGGAAGTGATATATGACGGCTATCAGAATACCTTTAGTATATAAAGTGACCTAATTCTTACATTAAGCAACACTCGCCTATTCTTCGATTCATACAACAAAGCCGTCAGAACCGTGACAATTAGTTTACGAAGTGGCCGTGTATTATTATCAAATAATGTTGACATACTACGTTTACGTATATATAAGATGTGTTAAATAATTAATGGATGGTATAAATGTCAAAACAGCGCAATTTTGTAACTAGCGGCCCTTCTCTCAATCGTTTAGTTAAAGCTTCTTTTTTTCTTCTTCCTTATTTTACAGGAAGTTATGCCGGTTTAAGGGGTTCATCCGTAGCAAATAACGATGAAAATTACCACACTCTCTCAGGTAACCAAACTTCTATTGACTCTCTATTGCCGCCGTCACCGTTCAATTACGACCAAACATTTAATGGCACGCATACGCTAGCTGAAAATAGTGATGAAATAACATTACCAGGCCAGGGTATTGCACGAGAACTATCATCACCATCTAATGTAAAGGCGCAGTTATTTACCGCTAACATACCAACATATACTGCTGTAGCTGCTAGTAGCGGTAGTACCATAAATTTTATGCAGGTGTTAATTCAAGAGGCGGCTCGTTTAGGAAAAACCTTCACTGATGATGCTGATTTCACCAGATTTTTCTTTGAAGATTTAGCAGAAGGCTCTACAAAATCAGCCGTTCGCAGTTGGATGGATTCAACTGGTGGCCAAAATGTGGATATACAGGTTCTGATATCAAGGCTTAATTCAGTTTTCACTGGATTCGTTACTCCAACAACCCCAGATCCGAATGTTATATATGGAAATGAAGCAACTGAGCGCAGCAAATCATTAGCTGCCCAAGATAAAACAAATTCAATATTAGCTAATAATATTACATCAATAGCTGCTTCTGCTAAAGATGCCGGTACCGCGGCAGCTGCAGCGCAGGCAACTGGAGACTCCGCCTTAACAGCAGCAAATGCAGCGCAGATAACGGCAAGTAATGCCGTTACAAATGTTGCTTTTTCTTCTTTTTTATCCATACAAGCAGCACTAGATGCAACTCAAAATAATAATATTTCAAGTAACTCCGCACAAATCGGCACCCTTTCTTCAAAATTTACAGGCCTGAATAGCACAGTAGCAAATCAAGGTGCTGATATTGATTCTTTAAAGGCTTCACAATCTATCCAGGATACAAAGATTTCTGCTGTAGAAAATACAGCTAATGCAGCAGTTTCTAATACAGAGTTCAATATTTACAAAACCGACCAAGTAACGATAATTACTAACATCAATACTGGTTTATCATGGGCTGTTAACCAGACTGCTATTGCTACCCATTTATCAGAGCAGGCTTTCGCAAAATCTGAGCAAGCCTTAGCACAAGATGCTGTACTACAGACTAAATTTGATTCCTTGAAAGCTAATTTTACAAAACACGAGGAATTCGACAAAGCTAGTTATGATCAATACAATGCAGATATATTTTCTTTAAATGCTACTGTTCAAAATTCCAAGACAAGGATCGGTGCTTTAGAACTAGCAAAGGCAGGTCAGGATACGCTTATTGAAGGAATTGGAAGCAACGCCTCAGAAGCCCTTTCTAGAGCATATTCTGCTTATAATTTAGCTAGTGATGCAGTTCCATTCTCAGTTTATAATGGTTCCCTTTCCACCCAGGCAGCAACAGATGCAGCCCAAGGCACAAGAATTGGTTCTTTAGAAACATCGCAGTTAGTGCAGGATGGTCAGATTGCAGGACTTGCCAGAAATATCTCCGATACAAATGCCGGATTTACTTCATTTCAAGAGGGACAAATTCTAAGGGATGAAGGTCAGGATACGCGTATTGCAGGAATTGGAAGCAACTCCTCAGAAGCCCTTTCTAGAGCACATTCTGCTTATAATTTAGCTAGTGATGCAGTTCCATTCTCAGTTTATAATGGTTCCCTTTCCACCCAGGCAGCAACAGATGCAGCCCAAGACACAAAAATCAGCTCTTTAGAAACATCTCAGGAAGTGCAAGATGGTCAGATTGCAGGAATTGGAAAGAATGCTACGAATGCTCTTCAAACAGCAGATGATGCATTCACTTTATCAGTGGAGACTTACCTCGCTCTTCAAGTAATCGAGAATCAACTAGCCGGGCAAAATTCCACTGATTATTCTGCCGTTTACTCCCTTGCTGAAAGTGCAAAACAACAGTCAGAACTTACGCAGGAACAACTTGTCGCCCTTACTAATGATTTTCATTTATTTGAAGCTCAAATTAATCAAAGGGCTGAGAAAATTGAACAAGAAATGGCATCTGGCAATTTTACTAATCTTTTAGAAAGATTTACTAGCCTGGAAAATTTATATGACGCGGTAAAGAGTGAAGTTACCTCATTTAAAGCAGCGCAGCAGTTAAGGGATGAAGAGCAGGATGTTGCCATTGCTAGTAAGCTTAACCAGTCAACTTATAATGCGGACAAGACCGCCCAGGCAGCAACAGATGCAGCCCAAGGCACAAGAATTGGCTCTTTAGAAACATCGCAGTTAGTGCAGGATGGTCTTATTGCAGAACTTTCCAGAAATATCTCTGATACAAATGCCGGATTTACTTCATTTACAGAGGAGCAAAATCTAAGAGATAACGGCCAGGATGCGCGTATTGAAGGTGTAGGTAGTAACGCCACAATAGCCCTTAATACAGCAAAAGATGCGAAGGCCTTAGCAGAAGGCGCTGTTAAGAAAACAGATTATGATGCAGATAAAGTTATCCAGGGTGGAATAAATTTAGATCTTGCCGGAAATATCTCTGATACAAAATCAAAATTTACTTCATTTACAGAGGAGCAAAATCTAAGAGATAACGGCCAGGATGCGCGTATTGAAGGTGTAGGTAGTAACGC
>DITJ01000049.1 GCA_002422795.1 Alphaproteobacteria bacterium UBA6187
TGAAGAAAAAACTAAGGCAATGACGTTGCTAGACCCAATCAATCCGGAATCTGGCCCCTAACACCCGAACCTTCACTCGCAACTGCGCGCATGTAATTGCCATAATCATTTTTGCCATATTCATCGGCAAGTTTTAAAAACTGGGCTTTATCGATAAAGCCATTATGGAAAGCTATTTCCTCAATGCAGCCGATTTTAAGCCCCTGCCTTTCTTCCACCATATGTATAAAGTTAGAAGCCTGCAATAGTGAATCAGGCGTTCCTGTATCCAGCCACGCAACGCCGCGCCCTAGGAATTCCATTTTCAAATCACCGCGAGTAAGGTAAGCATTGGTCACATCAACAATTTCAAGCTCTCCACGGGCAGAAGGTTTAACCTTCTTTGCGATTTCCACAACATCGGAATCATAAAAATAAAGCCCGGTAACTGCCCAGCTTGATATAAAGTCTTTTGGTTTTTCAACAATTTTTGTGATGTTGTTATTTTCATCAAAAGCCACCACACCATATCTTTCCGGGTCGCGCACATGATAGCCAAAAACATAAGCGCCTTTTTGTAAAGCGCTTGCTTTTTGCAGGCTTTCGGATAATCCGTGCCCATGATAAACATTATCCCCTAAAATCAGGCAAACCGGGCTAGTGCCAATAAATTCTTCACCAAGTATAAAGGCCTGCGCAATGCCTTCGGGTTTTGGTTGTTCCTTATAGGAAATTTTAATACCAAGCTGGCTGCCGTCGCCAAGCAGGCGCTCTATCGAAGGTAAATCGCGCGGTGTACTTATAATTAAAATATCTTTTATCCCGGCCAGCATAAGCGTGGAAAGCGGGTAGAATATCATAGGTTTATCATAAAGGGGCAATATCTGTTTGCTGATTGCCCTGGTCATAGGCATTAACCTTGTTCCTGATCCGCCTGCAAGTATTATGCCTTTCATGTTTTACCTTTAGTTATGATTAGTTATTAGTTGCTAGTTACTAGCTTATGTGACAATTAAAGGTTATAACGACCAAAACACTAGCAACCAGAACTAGTAACTAGTAACTAACCATAAAAATGCAAGAAAATTTAATAAAATATAAGAAAAAACTACAGAAAATATTGCTGGAAGAGCGCCAGCAGTGGTTTTTATGGATACCTGTTTTATATGCTGCGGGTGTTCTGGTTTATCTTGCCATTCCATACGAACCACCTGTTTATGCTGGTATCGCTGCGGCTGTAGCTTCATTCCTTGCTGCTCTATTTTTTAGAAAGAGGAATCTATTTTTATATATTTCGTTAATGTGTTTTTTTGTATTTGCTGGATTTGTCGGTGCGAATATAAGGGCGTTAACTGTTAAAGCTCCTGTGCTTGAGAAAGACAGCTTTGCAAGCTTAGAGGGGCGCATAGATGAAATAAATACTTATAAAAAAGGTTTCCGCGTATTCCTTACCGATATTAAATCTGATGCCTTTCCCCCTGATAAAACGCCTAAAAAAATAAGGCTTACGGTTTTAACCAAAATTGGTGATGTTAAGGCGGGTGATATTATTTCGGTGAGGGCTTCGCTAACCCCGCCACTGAAAGCGGTGGCGCCTGGTACTTATGATTTTTCCAGGGACGCTTATTTCCAACAAATTGGTGCGGTTGGCTTTACAGTTAGTGATTTTATAAAAATTTCAGGGGCGCAGAATAATTTCCATGAAACTATATCCCAGGCAAGGAATATAATATCAAACAGGTTGGTAAATTCTGTTGGCGGCGTGGAGGCAGAAATTGCCAAAGCATTATTTATAGGTGATACGGGCGGGATAGATTCAGAAACAATGGCAGCAATACGCAATTCCGGACTTGCGCATTTGCTTTCTATATCAGGCCTGCATCTGGTAATAGTATGCGCGATATTTTTTAAAATTTCCAGGATGCTGCTGACTATAATTCCGGGAGTACCACTTAGGTTTAATACTAAAAAGATTGCCGCGATATGTGCGATAATAGGCAGTTATTTTTATCTTCTTATGAGTGGCAGCCCTGTTTCAGCGGAGCGTTCGTTTTTAATGTCGGCAATGGTATTTATTGCGATTATTTTTGATAGAAGTGGCTTGCCCCTGCGGATTGTAGCAATTGCAGCTATGTATCTATTAATAACCGCGCCAGAGAATATTACCAAGCCAGGTTTCCAGATGTCTTTTGGTGCGGTTATAGCGCTTATTTCCGCTTTTGAATGGCTATCCCCGCATATACGCCTTTATGAAAACACTAGAAAAATTCCCAAGATAGTTACTAATATAACAGGTACTATTTTATCTTCTATAGTGGCAACTATAGCAACAGCGCCGTTTGCCATATATCATTTTAACCGTAATTCCCCATATGGGGTTATCGCAAATATACTTGCAATCCCTATGGCATCCTTTGGGGTTATGCCATTTGGGGTGTTAGCTATAATTTTAATGCCGCTTAATTTGGAATGGTTGGTGGCATGGCCGCTCCGCGCGGGAATAGATTTTATAATAAATATAGCGCAGTATGTGGCGGCGCTTCCATATGCTGGCAGTACAATTCCGGCAATAAGCGATTGGCAGTTACTAATAATATCATTTGGTTTCATGTGGCTGGTGATATGGAAAACCAGGTGGCGTTTGTTTGGCCTAGTTTTTATAATGATTGCGGTTATTAGCGTATTTTTCAATAAAACACCGGATATAATGATAAATAGCGAAGCAACGCTTTTTGCAGTTAAGGATGAAAATGGTGAGTTGATTGTCTCGTCCAATATAAGTTCCAGATATGCGCGTTCAATATGGGTTTCAAGGGCAGGGCAGGTGGATGCAGAAAGCATTAGTAAATCAGAAAGTAAAGTGATTTTATGTGATGCTGCTGGGTGTATTTACAAGAAAAATGGCTATATAACTGCCTTTATTAAGCATCCGGCAGCTTTGGAGAGGGATTGCGGGAATTCTGATATAATAATCAACCTAACAGGTATGAAATATAATTGTATCCATGCCTTAAAGCAGATAAATATTTATGACTTAAAGAAAAAAGGGGCGCATGAGATTTATCTTGGTGATAAGGTAATTATTAAGATGGTATCAAGTGGAAGGGATCGGGTGTGGGAGTGATGCCTTAAAATTTATAAGGTGGCACTGTAACTATAACACTATTTATTTGACATATTTAAAGTAACGCCTTTCTGTCTTAATCGATTAATAGAATGTTGTGTCTATAAATATTTTAAATACGATTCAAAAAACATTTTATTATAAGGGAGTCTGAAATTTTACATAATTTGAAGGTTTTTTTATTTGAATTTTGGTCTTTTTTAGGCAAATTCCACCTTATTAATTTGGCCAATAAACAATATATTTCTTTTAAACAAGATGGTAGTGTGTGGGAAAAAGTAATATTGAACCTGTAAATACATATTTAGTATATAACTATGAAAAACCCATATAAAATTCTTATTGTTCTGTCCTTTTGTTTCCTTTTGGGTAACACAGGGAAATCTGTTTATGACCTGAAGGAAGGTGAGGAAATAGATGGATGGAAAATAGAGAAATCAGTCCGTGGTGAGATGGTTGACGGAATGATGTATGATTCATACCTTGTTTTAAAAGGACAGTTAAAAACTACTGTAAAATATTACAACAGCCTTAGTTATATGGATGGTAATGATTTCAGGGTTTATTTTTCAAAAGATGCGCTGGAGAAACTCCCGATAAAAATTTTAAAGGGAGGGATTAATATAGAATTTCCAAATGATAAATTAATCTATCCACTATCAGAAGGAAGCTATGGTACAATGGAAGTTGTTATTGATAGTATAAGAATTAATAGAGCACCAACAGATGCTAATGCAGACTTCGTTTCTGCATCTGAAGTTATAAATATAAATGAAAAAGGAGCAGTTGCTGAACCTTACCCAGAAACAGATGTAAATAATAAGCGCTACCGTATACAGAATAAAGAAGCGCAAGAATTTATAAAATCTGCTCCATTTACAATTGATAATATTCCTACTACTACGCTACATTCGGTGGCTGAATCAGGTAACAAAGCTGAAGTTATAAAATTGCTTAAAGAAGGGGTTGATATTAATGCAGTTGATGTATTTGGTGACACCCCATTACTTAAATCTATCAAATATAATAAAGCCGATGTTGCCGAAATATTATTGGAAAATAACGCGAATGTAAATTTAGCTAACCACCTTAAAGAAACTCCACTACATATTGCAGCTAAAAATAAAGAGGCCGGAATTGTAGAAGCTCTGCTAAAAAAAGGTGCGGATATTAACCTTGCCAATAACAATGGAAATACGGCACTTCATGATGCTGTGAAAAGCGGTCATCCGGAGATAATAACACTCTTAATTAATGCTGGAGTGAATGTTACCGCCAAAAACATTTCAGGAAGAACGCCACTTTATTATGCAAGAAATTTTGAAGTAGTTAAACTGCTTTTAGGTAATGGTAGTAAATTCAGCGAATTGGATGATGAAGGCTTTGAAATTCTATCATTTGCAGTAAATAAAAGAGATAGGGAGTTTGTTAAATTTCTTATAAAAAATGGAATAGATATAAATTTGAAGAAGGATCTGGATGGAGGGTCAGTTTTATATTTTATTAAAGAGGAAGATAACCAGAAAGATAATTTTGATTTTATCAAATTTTTATTTGATAATGGTTTAGACGTTAATGCGCAGGATAATTATTCTAAGAAAACTGCCTTACATGAAGCGGCATGGATGAGTATACCTATGGGTGTTACAGAAAAATATGTTGAGTTTTTACTTAAAAATAAAGCCAATCCAAATATTCAGGATAATAAAGGTGAAACCCCTTTACACTCGGCTGCTTTTTTTATGCAAATACCAAATGTAAAGCTGTTACTCAATTATGGTGCAAATCCAACAATTAAGAATCAAAATGGAAAGACTCCGGTTAATATAGTAGAAGAACAGAAGGTGCGCTCGGAAGAGGATAAGAATAAACAGGAAGTATTACTTATGATGCTTAATAAAGAGAATAACAGCATGAAGGAATAATCACTTTTACTCTTAACCTACTGAATACTAGATTATTAAGCAACATCAGATGAATGATTCAAGGGCCCCCAAGAATTTTATCTGGGAGAGAAGGCTTGGAGCAGATAGAAGCCTTTATTCTAATTATGCCTTGCTTTTTTCTTTATGGCATTTCATAAATGTTATGGGGTGCATACAATTATGGAGTAGCAATGCCTAATCTATCAATGAATAAAAATATATTAATTTTTAGCATCCCTGCAGTAATTCTTGGCCTATATTATCTCTCCTCAACTGGTTCTAAGAATCAGGATACAGATCGTCCTCATCCAGATACAAACGAAGGAAATAAAAGTACATTAGCAAAAAAAACTGCAATTAAAACTGATAGTGTGATGTCTGCTATCAATTGGATGCGTGGCACTAAAGAACATGAATGTGGCTTATGGATATATAGGGATGTACCTACATACATGGCTAGCTTCTTGCCGGGACTTGTCCTGTCTTATGGTATAGATTATATGCAAAGGAATCTCATATATAAAACATCTTTGGGAAAAAATCCTAAACGAATGTTGCAAAAATCTATAGATGGCGCTTCTGATCATTCGGAGCATTTAAAATTACATACTAAAGAAGGTGAATTTCTAGAAGGGGCTGAATCAAGATGGATTGATATAGAGGATGGAAATAAATTCCATGCTTTATACAAAGCACCACAAGAAGGCAATAGTAATGTAGTTATATTGTCACATGGCATGTATAAAAACTGGCTAGAAGAATTTCGTATTAATACATTAAAAGAGGTTGCCGATAAAGGTTATGGAATATTGGCAATAAGCCATTTGGGTTTTGATCCCAATCCAGCTTCCGGCGCATGTGAAGCAAACTTCCAGAAGGTTTGTAAAGCAACTGCCGGGTATGTTACAGAAAATCTTGATAACAGTTTTCAATATAGCACTTTTGGTGAATCATTAGGTTGCTATTCAGCATTAAATATTGCTGTTGAAATGACTAAAATAGGTAAACCACCAAAAGATGTAATCATAGTTAATGGATTTACATCAATGTGGGATATGATAATACTAAATTTTCCACAACTAACCCCTTATCGACAATATTTTACAGAACATCTTGATAATTTAGCTTTAGTAAAACAATTGGATACTAACGAAACTACCTTGAATATGATAGTTTCTAAACAAGATAATACTGTACATTGCAGCCATTCAGATTCGATTGCACAAATAGCTGAAGCAAAAGGGCTCAAGGTTAATAGGGTAGATGAAGATGCTGATCATACTACTTGGCAAGCTAGAAATATTTCAAGACTTATTTCCAATGAGTCGCGGATGACATTATAAACGAACTTAATGGTAATGTAGGACAGGATAGAATCGATTACCTGGTTATTCACATTCAGCATTGCTAGTCATCACTTTCTTCTTTGCGGACGATTTTGCTCTAGCCTTTAATTCTACATCAATATACCGATCTGTAATAGCACCGGAACTATGGCCTGCATCATCACGAACATGCTCTCTCGGCCTTACCTTTACATCATCAGATATTCCAGTATGCCGAAGCCAATGTACCGTTGCAGAACGAAGTAATTCAGCTTCTTCCGATTTATCTTCATTTATCAAATTCTCAACTGCTTTATCAAAGCAGGTTTGTACAATATTACGAATTGCACGTGTGCTTTTAATGGGGCCTTTACCGATAGCCTTTGGAATAAGAGGTGTCTGGTCGTCAATAGAGGGTAGGGGGGACATACCCAAATGATTGCGCCAACGTTTGAGGGCATCAAACATACTTGGGCTAACAGCGATTTGCCTCATTTTATTACCTTTACCTACCGTCTTGAACCACCAATCACCATTACTGTCTTTAAAGAAATCCCTCATAGTAGGGGTCCAGCGTGTTGTGGCAGCAAGCTCAGATATTCGTAAATACATTCCATATAATGCGTGTGTAATAAATAAAGTACGCTCATGTAGGGCAGGGTCTTGATTTGCGAGAGATGCGGCTGTATCCATCACAGCACGCCATTGTGTTTCAGATAATCTTCTGATTACTGTAGATTCTTGCTGTTTACGCACGAATTTACTTTTTTGGCGGATTTGTAATACCGGGTTTGTTTCTGTAATTTCTTCCTGGATAAGATAATTATAAAAGCTGCCAAGTATCGCAAAAATTTGTTTAATAGCTTCAGATGATAACTGGAAATCAATTTTTTCAGGACGGTTACCATCTTGAAATGATTTCTTTGAAATCTTAACAATAAATGGGCGCCATAATGGATTAGGTTTGCGTAAACCACCATCTTCAATAAAACGTGCAACTGTTTTAATACCAACCCATTTTTTATCAGGTTTCTGACAAAATTCTATAAACTCCTCAATATCAGTTCTTTTTAGCTTTAATACTGATTTATCTTTAATCAACCAGCACCACTGGATTAGTCGTTCTAATTCACGACGATATGAATTAAATGTGTCCTGGCTGCCGCGATAGCTATATAAAAAATTTAAAGTATGATGGTAATCTTTATATGCATAATCAGCTATTTTAAATTCAGAACCAGAAAAGCACTGCTTAAGCCATAAAGAAATAATATGTTCAGGATTATCAAGCTGGCATTGCTTTGTCTGTTCTTGTACGTATTCGAGTGTGTCAAATAATGGGTGAGGATTATTTTTCATCATTTTCTCTACTGTATTCTAATTTGTAAATTTACTTAAACTTCGCCTCTCGCCTGATGCCAATCCCATTAATTGCAATATTCCTGTAATAAAGATTACAGGAATATTTAAATGCGTAATCTCAAAAAAGGATATTTATGGCAATCCCTACTGCTCATAATTTAATTCAATTATTTACTTATACTTGAATAGGAAACGGAAATTACCTTCTAACTATAACCAGAGATTCGTGCGCTGCTGAGTACATCATAGCCAAATAACCTGTAAAATACCAGGTTAAACCGCCTCATCTGCCATAGCCATAACGCTTTTTGAGCCATTAACTATTGATGCCAGCAGGCCATAGTGATATGGCAATATTTTATTCATATAGAACCTGGCAACATTCAGTTTATTTTCATAGAATTCTTTATCAGATGGGTTTTGTTCAAGTTTACGAAGTGATACCTCCGCCATCATCGCCCACATATAGCCAAATATCATAAGCGCCATAAGCCGCAAATATTCAGATGAACCAGCTGCTGCTTCATCCGGGTTGCCCATGCCATTTGCCGCCATCCATAATGATGCATTTTGTGCGCTGCTAATTGCCTGATAAAGTGGTTTTGTAAATTCCGCCATTTTCGGGTTATCTTTATGCGTCTGCACAAACTCACTGGCAGGATGGAAAACCCAGCGTAAATAACGGCCTGTGTTTTTAGGAAGTTTGCGCAAGGCAAGGTCAAGCGCCTGAATGCCATTTGCACCTTCGTAAATCTGCGCGATACGCGCATCACGCACATATTGCTCCATACCATATTCAGTGATATAGCCATGTCCGCCAAAAATCTGCATCCCTAAATTAGTAGCTTCAAATCCCACATCGGTGAAATAAGATTTAAGTATCGGCGTTACTACCTGGATAAATTCATCCGCTTTAACGCGCTCCGCTTCATCATCATGGCGTTTGGTTATATCGATTTTAAGTGCCATCATTAAAGATAATGCGCGCGCGCCTTCGGTGAAGCTGCGCATGGTTAATAGCATTCTTCTTACATCCGGGTGTACAACTAGTGGGTCAGCCACTTTTTCGGGGTATTTAGTTCCGCGCACACTGCGCATTTGCAAGCGTTCCTTAGCATAAAGCGCCGCGTTCTGATAGGAAACTTCCGCCAAACCAAGCCCCTGCACGCCCACATAAATCCGCGCTTCATTCATCATGGTAAACATAGCGCGCAGTCCCTTATGCGCCTCGCCCACCAGATAACCTATTGCGCCATCATAATTCATCACGCATGTTGGCGATGCATGAATGCCCATTTTATGCTCGATAGAGCCGCACGTAACATTATTGGCGGCGCCTAGCGAGCCATCATCATCCACGATAATTTTTGGCACGATAAACAGGCTTATGCCCTTCACCCCTTCGGGTGCATCAGGCAATTTTGCTAGCACCAGATGGATAATATTTTCAGTAATATCCTGCTCCCCGGCGGAGATAAATATTTTGGAACCGCTTATTTTATATGCACCATTTTCGGCAGGAATTGCCGTGGTGCGGATAAGACCAAGGTCAGTACCGCATTGTGGTTCGGTAAGGCACATTACACCTGTCCACTCACCATTTACCATTTTCGGTAGGAATTTAGCTTTTAGTTCATCACTTGCATGGCTGGCAATGGTATTATAAGCGCCATGTGTAAGCCCCGGTGTTATTCCAAATGATAAGTTTGCCGAGCAAATCATTTCGATTATCGGCATGTTTAAAACTTCCGGCAGGCCCTGCCCGCCATATTCAGGATCGCAGGTGAAACCAGTCCAGCCCGATGCTATGTAAGTATTATATGCATCCTTGAAACCGGCTGGCACTGTAACTTTGCCATTATCGAATTTTACACCTTCTTTATCCCCACTCTGGTTTAGCGGAAATAAAACTTCCTCGCATAACTTTGCGCCCTCAGAAAGCAGCGAACTAACCAGGTTTTCATCCACCTGGTCAAAACCTTTTAAATTTTGCTTATACTGTTGTATATTAAGCAAATCGTTAAGGACAAATTCAAAATCTTTTATTGGAGCGTGGTAAGAAGGCATATTTATTCTCTTTATATTTTGACCTTAGAAGAGGTTTGCAACCCCGTCCCGCCTGGGTAAATCAATACTATCTAAGCCACCAGCGGCCTTATCCTTAATGCAATCTGCGGCCATTCTTCCTGCATTGCAACGGAAAGATCATAGCTAGTTTGCATATTAAGCCAGAATTGGGCTGTAGTATTAAAATATGCAGATAGCCTTAGAGCTGTATCAGCCGTAATAGAACGCTTGCCTGTTATTATTTCTGCTATCCTTGAGCGTGGCACATCAATATCACGCGCTAACTTACTCTGGTTAACCCCGAACGGCTTCAAAAACTGGTTAAGCAATATTTGCCCAGGTGATATTGGTTTTTTATTACGTTTCTTCATTTTAGAACCTATTTAATGGTAATCCACTATTTCAACATCCAAAGCATGATTATTTTGCCATTTAAAACATATACGCCATTTTTTATTTATCCTGATACTATACTGACCTTTCCTATCACCTTTCAAAGCCTCCAGTTTATTACCAGGAGGAGATAATAAATCTTTTAAATCAATTGCATTTTCCAGAATAAATAATTTTTCATCCGCTTCTTTTTCAAATGAAGAAAATTCTTTTATAAAAAAATCATTATAAAATTTCTCAGTTTTTCTGCATTTAAAGCTTATTATCATTATACCAAATCGACTATGTTATGTAAATCATTATACTGCTATGCAGAACAAATATTATCAGTTCTTCCGCGATAAACGATAAACTAATTTCTTAAAGGCTTCCCAGTATCCAGCATATGCTCTATCCTGTCCATAGTGCCTTGGTTTTTTATAAGCTCCATGAATACATCCAGTTCTAAATCCAGTAAATCCTGCTCAGTTAGGGTTTTGGTTATATCGGTTTTGCCGCCAGATAAAACTACAGCCAGGGCTTTTGAAACCACTTCATCGTAAGCCGTTGCTTTGCCGCTTTTCACAAAACTGTTAATCGCCATTTCCAGCGCTACTTTTGCAGTTTTTCCAGGCAAGCTTATTTTGCGCATTTCCGGCGCTTTATAATGCTCTGCAAGGGATAAGCATTTCTTCTTGGCATCCGCCATTAAGCGCGAACGGTTCATAGTTATGCCATCTTTTGCCAGCAACACCAGCATATCACGCGCTTCTTCTGCAGATTTTGAAACTTTTGCAGTGGCGATATTTTCAAATGCCTTGGATATTGCTGGCATGGTGTTTACAGTTTTTATCGGGCTAAGTCCGCTAAACATACGCCCCATTCTAGCCACTACGCCTTGCTCTTTCAACCGCGCATCAATATGGCGGATTAACATTTCCTTGCAGCCACCCCAGCCAGGAACGATACCAACACCCACTTCCACAAGGCCAGTATATGTTTCAACATGCGCCTGCACAGCATCGGAGTGCATTAATATCTCGCAGCCACCACCAAACGCCATTCCGCTTACTGCAGTTACCACCGGGAATGGCGCAAATTTAAGCGCCATATAGGCATCCTGGCCTTGCTTGATTATTTCACGAATTTGCTTCCATGCCGCAAGGTTACTTGCAAATAGCAATACCCCAATATTCGCGCCAACACAGAAATTATCAGCATCATTGCCAATCACCAGGCCTTTGAAATCCTTTTTAACAATTTCAATGGATTTCTGGATCATCTCCAGCGTCATCGGGTCTACGCTGTTCATTTTAGATGTATATTCAAGGCACGCAATGCCATCGCCAATATCCCATAGGCTGGCAGAAGGATTTTTGATAATTGGCTTCTTGCCTAGCTTCTTATCAGCTAACATCCAAGCTTCAGAGTTTACTTTAATTTGCTCGTATTTGCCATTGATATTAAAAAATAATTTCTTATCGCCTTCTGTTTTATAAAAATTAGAATTATCAATATTAATCAATAAATCCGGCACTGGTTTGCCAAGCTTATTAAGCTCGCCAGCCAGCCATTTTGCACCTGATACATCGCCATTTTTCAGGCGGTCAATTAATTCAAATGGGCCATATTTCCAGTTATAACCAAGGCGCATCGCTTCATCTACTTTAGTTATATCCCCGGCAATTTCAGGAATTAAAGATGCTGCATAATTAAGTGTTTGCACCAGCACACTGCGCGCATATTGTCCGCCAATATCCTTATGTGTAACCAGCTTTATAAGGCCATCTTTAGCAGCTTCAACGCTTTCTAGTTTTGGCTTGGAAGCCGGTGTATATTCGCCAGTTTTAAGGTTTTTAACTTCCTTAACTTTACCGCCATTTTCAGTATTCAGACGGTAAAAACCACCTTTGCCTTTTCGGCCCGTATAGCCATCATGTATCATTCGCTCAACAAGTGGCGGCTGCTGATAAACTTTTATAAATTCATCCGTAGCAGGAAGAGTTTTAGTAAGTTCAGAGGCAATCAGCGGCATAAGGTCTATGCCGATAAGGTCAAGCAGGCCAAACACACCAGTTTTCGGGATACCAAGCGGCTTACCCATAATTAAATCCGCCTGTTCAACGGTAACACCAAGGCGCATAGCTTCCAGCACCCCGATAGTCATCCAGAAACAACCAATGCGGTTTGCTATAAAGCCTGGCGTATCATTACACTCAACCACACCTTTGCCAAGACGAACATCACAAAAATCGCGTATTACCCCAGCCGCTCCCCTATCGGTTTCTTTTTCCACCACAAGCTCAAGCAGCCGCATATAACGTGGCGGGTTAAAAAAATGAGTGATAAGGAAATGATTGCGGAATTCTTCTGATAGGCCTTCAGTTAAATGCTTTAAAGGTATAGTGGAAGTATTTGAAGATACTATAGATTTTAACTTGCGCACCGAAGATATTTTTTTATACAGGTCGCGTTTAATTTCAAGGTTTTCGAGAACTACTTCGATAATCCAATCGGCATCACTTAGTAAATTTAGGTTATCTTCAAGGTTGCCGGTGGTGATGCGCTTGGCATTTCTTTTATGGGTGAATGGTGCAGGATCAGCCTTCAGCATCCGCTCAACCGCGCCTTTTGCAAATTTATTCCTATCTGCCCCCGCATCTTTTGGAACAATATCCAGTAGTACAACTTCCGTGCCGCTATTGGCGATGTGCGCCGCAATAGCGCTACCCATAACGCCTGAGCCGATTACTGCTACTTTTTTAATTTCAGAACCCATATTTTTACAAATTTATGATTTAAGATTTATGATTTAAGATTTAGAGGTCTTTATAGATGAAGAAAAAATTGCAACTAACTCTTCTGCTTCATTATGCAATGATTCAACTTTATTTTTGGGCAAAAAATCACCATCCATAATAAGCTCCAACCAATAAGCTGTTTCATCAACTTCTTCTAAAGATATTCCTAGTTTCGCTATAAATTCCGCCTTGGATCTACCTCGGCAAGCGGACCTGTAATTTGCCCCAACTGACGTACCTGAACGCAGAATTTGCTTAGCAATTATATACCCCGCAGTATTTTTAGGTAAGGATTCAGACATTTTAATTATTCTTAATCCAAAAGTTTTTGTTCTTTCTTTGAGGATATTTTTATCCATACTTACGACCTAAAAATCCTAAATCCTAAATCTAAAATTATAATGTTGATTCCAGCACCGTTGCAATCCCCTGGCCGCCGCCGATACACATAGTAGCCAAAGCATAGCGCCCACGGGTGCGTTTTAATAACAACGCCGCCTTGCCTGTGATACGCGCGCCTGATGCGCCAAGCGGATGGCCGATTGCGATTGCCCCACCATCTAAATTTAATTTATCCGTATTAATGCCAAGCTCACTAATAACCGCCATTGATTGCGCTGAAAATGCCTCATTGAGTTCTATAATATCCATCTCGGCAAGGGTAAGGCCAGCACGTTCCAGCGCTTTGCGGGTGGCTTCAACCGGGCCTATACCCATAATTTCAGGGGCGCAGCCACTCAACGCAAAGCTCCTGATTTTAGCAAGTATAGGTAGTTTATGCTTATTTGCATATTCTTCAGAGCAAACCAGCACAGCAGATGCACCGTCAGTCAGCGGTGATGCAGTTCCGGCAGTAACCGTTCCTTTAGCATCAAATACTGGCTTTAAGGATGCCAGGCTTTCCATATCAGTATCCGCCCTTACGCAAGCATCTTTTTCTATAACATTGCCTTCATATTTTATCGGTATGATTTCTTCAAAAAATGCACCTTTTTCTGTCGCTTGCAATGCTTTTTTATGGCTTGCAAGCGCAAATTCTTCCTGGGCGCGACGTTTTATCTGGTATTTTTTTGCTAGGTTTTCGGCAGTAATGCCCATTGACTCATAAGCTTCCGGGTATTTTTCAAATAAACCAGGGTGTGGCAAGGGGTTAAAGCCTGTCATCGGCACACGGGACATTGATTCAACCCCTCCTGCAATAAACACATCCCCCATACCCGCGGCAATATTACCCGCAGCCATGTGTATAGCCTGCATTGAGGAGCCACAAAAACGGTTTACTGTAGTGCCTGCGACCGTTACAGGAAGCCCGGCAAGGAAAACTACAAGGCGCGCTACATTCAGCCCTTGCTCTCCTTCTGGGAAAGCGCAGCCTAAGATAAGGTCTTCAATATCAGCAGGATTAACTTTGGTTCTTTCAACCAAGGTGCGGACTACCTGGGATGCCAGCTCATCTGGCCGCACCTGCGCCATTTCGCCTTTAAAAGCGGGAGTAAATGGGGAGCGCACATAGCCTGCAATAACAGCTTTCTTCATAATATTTTTACCTAACTACTTGTTAGAAAGTAGAATACTTAGTATACCAATATTAATATAAAATAGTTTAAAGGTGCAATCCACACTTTAAATACTATCAGGATATTTATACTTTAGCATACTTAAATTAATAGTACGCCAACTATATAATTTTACAAGTGGAAATTATTAAATGTTAGGTAACTATACCATTAACATAAATTAGACAATCATTACTGGAATTTTACGCAGTAAAATTCTATGATGATTTGTTTAATATTGCATTTTGTTTACAGTGGCTTATGCTCAGCACTTAAACTTACTCATTAATTAAATCCCCTAGCTTGTAATAAAATCCGCCTGTACTTTTAAAATCAACCTTATAAATCCATTTTGATGCAAGGTTGTTGATTCTTAGCGCCTCTTCAGAAGATTTTTCATTATTATCATTGGCACTTGCATTGAAGGTTAGCCAGTTTTCGTTATTATTTTTAAATAACTTAACTATCATGGTAAGTCCGTTGAAAGTTTTATATGTAATGATAACCTCAGGCTCAGTTATAGGGAAATTCTCTACAGGCAAGATATCCTCCAACTCCATATATTCAAGTGAAGTGCCAATAGCATTTACTTTCCCATAAGCTTTGATATCATTATTTTTTGGTTCTATAATTTTAAAATCAAGGTCGGTAGGAAGGTCTTTTCCAAGTGTAAAATTATCAGCATTCTGCTGTGGATAATTAAATTCTATGCTTTGAAATTTATTATAAGGAATTGCAAAAGTTTCACCGCTTAGAAGTGCGTGCGCAGTAAGGTCAAAGCCAAGCTCGGAGCGCACAAGATATGCCTGGTTGTCATTAAATAAGCGTGCATAAATTTCACCACGCCCTGCCCCACTTACACCTTTGCGGTTAATTCCCCTTATATAATCAGCATAAGTATTTTTTCCATCCACGCTTTGCAATGTAACACGTATTGCATTGCTATCTTCCTTTTCAGGGGTATCAAGACCAAGTTCTTGTAGGCTTTCCGGCGTTGCGGTTTTTTTCTCCAGTATATTTATACTGGCGGAATTTTGTACCAAATCCCTAATTTTTTCAATGCCAACAGGATATAAAAACCTATCAGCGATAACCCACTGGCCGTTTTCCAAATGTATCTGGAAAGATTTTCCTTTAACCTGGATTATTACATTGCCTATATTATCGATATTTTTTTCCAAATCAGGCAGTAATTTTTCAGTGGTGTTGCTGTTACTCACAACATTAATTGAGGATTTATACGCCCCAAATAATACCAAAGCAGTTGTAATGATAATGATAATTAGTTTTTTATTCATGGCCAATCCCGTTCTTAACCTTTATAACTGCCTCGTTTAGAGAAGCTGCAAAAGGTTTTATATCATACCTAGCAGCCTTTGCAAAACCGTTTTGGGCTATTTTACTTGCAAGGGCTTGGTCATTAACAAGCTTAACAATACCCTCAGCAAGAGCCTTATAATCGCCCTTTTTCACTATAATTGCATCAATATTATTTTCGGCAATTTCACTTGGCCCTTCTGAATCGGCAACTACCACCGGCTTGCCGTGAGCAAATGCTTCAAGAAGTATTATCCCGAATGGCTCATGCAGGGAAGGCAATACAAAAATATCAATATTATCAAAAAATTGTTGTTTATTTTCAACCCAGCCGAGGAAGGTTAGTAGATCGTTAGTCGTTGGTATTTGGCCATTTATAGTGCGTTGCGAATCGCCTCCACAATCAGCCGCCTTGCTTAAGCCCAACTCAGCCGCCAGTTTCTTCAAATTATCCTCTTCCTCACCGCCGCCGCCTATAACTGCTTTAAAATCAACTCCCTGTTCTTTTAAATGCGCCAGCGCATAGATAAAAACATCAAAGCCTTTTTTCTTCACGAACCTACCCATAGTGCCAATAATAATAGGGGCTGGGGGCTGGGGGCTGGGGGCTAGATTTTTCCTCTCCAACGCCATAATCCCCAGTCCCTTATCTATTCTAACCATATTAGGCACTTTAAAAACCATGTCCGCAGGTTGGCCTGCTTCAATTACCTTAGCTCTTAAATCGTTAGTGGTGGCAAAGATAGCATCAAGGCCGATAAGATGTTTAATGCTGTAATTATGGGTAACACCGATGATAGGTAGTTTGTGGTTTGTAGTTTGTGGTTTATCGTTACGACGAACGATAAACGACTCACGACCAACCAACGATACCGCCCTATTCCCATGCGCAATAACAGCGTCAGGGGCAAGTTGTCCGAATACTTTTTTGATATAAGCCCTGGAAAGAAAGTCCCATCCGGCAAAGTTCTTTACTTCAATGATATTTACGCCCAGCGGCAGGAGTGCGGATTTTATTTGGGCGCGTGGATAAATTAAAGCCGTAACCTTATGCCCTTCCATTTTCAGGGCTTCACAATAATCAACCAGGGCTTGCTCTATACCGCCAAGGCCCTTGCTGAACATTACGTTTACTATATGCATTCTTGTTACTAGTTTACGAGTTTATGGTTGCTGATAAATTATACTAGCTAGCATAAACTGGCAACTGGTAACTGCATTATAAATATAAATGACAATTATCCCTTAAGCTAAATACACTGGATAAGACGCAATGAGATTCAATGATAAGCTTTCTCAATCCTTATTGATCAGCATTTCGCTCATTTTTATGCCGCGATAGTGAAATAAAAATTATAAGGGAATTCGTATTTCCCAACTATCCTACACTCCAAAACTACCCCTGTTAGATTCACCACTAATACTCCTTGCGCGGCTACCGGAAACTTTGCTATTAAAATTCGTCACAGCAGTCTCATGAAGCTGCCGAAGGCTAGCTTCATTTTCCTCAGTTAAAATTGGCTTTCCTGAAGAATCTACATCTGTAGTAAAATAAGGATCTGTTTTCTTTAAAACTTTTCCGAAACCTTGAGCGTATGAATAATATTCAGCTCTCTTAGCTATTTCTTCAGAGCCTTCAACGGCCTCTTCTATTATTATGAATGCTTGCCTGTAAGTTATTCCAGCAGTTGGGTCAAAATTTCTACTATTCATCCTAATATTCCTTTATAATTTATAAAAATTTAAAATATCAATTTGCATTCACAGTTATTTGATTAAAGTGATTTTAAAACTAAAATCAACTATTTTATTAAATTATTAGCATTTATATAAAGTGCAAGTGTAAAATTAATTCAAATAAAACTCATGCGTAACTGGTTTGAAATCTGACGGCTTTATAATCTCGCATGACTCCACTAGAACCGAATGTAATTTACCATCCAGTTCGCGTTCCCAAAAATTCAGGAACTTGTGAAGCACAGGAAAATCAGGGTTTTTATCGTAATCCTGCCATAGATAGGTTTGGAGTAATGATGGGTGATCAGGGAAATGATATAGGATTTTTGCGGTGGTAAGCCGAAAGTTTTGTAACATTAATTCCATTGGTGATGTTATCATGTTCACTCCTTGGTTTTAACTACTTGTTAAATACAATTTAATTATATCATAAAAAGTTGTCAGAGTCCAGAGTTCAGAGTTCAGTATCGCAACGAAAAATTTAGTAGTCAGTAATAACTATTAACTATATACTCTCTGAACTCTGAACTCTGAACTCTGAACTCTGGATACTAAACTTATGATACCACGCTATTCCCGCCCTGAGATGACCCAAATCTGGGATGCAACAAATAAATTCAAAATATGGTTTGAGATCGAAGCCCATGCATGTGATGCACTTGCGGAACTTAAAGTTATACCAAAAGAAGATGCTCTAAACATCTGGAAAAACGCGCCAAAAATATGGACTAACGAAGATGTGGCTAAAATTGATGAAATAGAACGCGTAACCAAGCATGATGTAATTGCATTTTTAACTCATCTTGCAAGTTATATCGGGGATAGTTCACGTTTTGTGCATCAAGGCATGACTAGCTCTGATGTGCTGGATACCTGCCTTTCCGTGCAATTAAACCAGGCAGCAGCTTTGCTTCTTGAAGATATGGATAGGGTTCTTGCAGCACTTAAAAAACGTGCATTTGAGACTAAAGATATAGTATGCATGGGTCGCAGCCACGGCATCCACGCCGAGCCTGTAACTATGGGCTTAAAATTCGCACGTTTTTATGCGGAGATGGATAGGAATAAACAGCGCTTAGAGGCAGCACAAAAAGAAATTGCAACATGCGCGATATCTGGCGCGGTTGGTACTTTTGCCCATATTAGCCCAGCAGTGGAAGAATATGTTGCAGGCAAACTTGGGCTTATCCCTGAACCTGTTTCAACGCAAGTTATTCCGCGTGACCGCCATGCTATGTTCTTTGCCACTTTGGGTGTTATTGCCAGTTCCATTGAAAATATCGCAGTAGAAATCAGGCACTTGCAGCGTACAGAAGTGCTGGAAGCGGAAGAATTTTTCTCCCCTGGGCAAAAAGGCAGCTCTGCCATGCCGCATAAGCGTAACCCGGTATTATCTGAAAATCTAACCGGCCTTGCCCGCCTTGTGCGCGGCTTTGTAACCCCTGCCCTGGAAAATGTTGCATTATGGCATGAGCGCGATATATCACATTCATCCGTGGAACGTATGATAGCGCCAGATGCAACAGTTACCCTTGATTTCGCCCTGGTAAGGCTTGCCGGACTTGTTGAGAAACTAGTGGTTTATCCTGAAAATATCGAAAAGAACCTGAACAAGCTTGGCGGATTAGTATTCTCGCAGCGTGTGTTGCTTGCCCTAACGCAAAAAGGTGTGAGCCGTGAGGATTCTTACCGCTTAGTACAGCGCAACGCCATGAAGGTTTGGGAGCAAGGCAAAAACTTCCTTGAAGAATTGCAAAATGATGAGGAAGTTACGGCAAAACTAACTAAAGCAGAGATTGCTGAATTGTTCGATATGAAATTCCACACTAAGCATGTGGATACTATTTTTAACCGGGTTTTTGGTAAGTAGATTAAGAAGGATGGGGAAGAGAATTATAGTAAGTTTACTTTAAAATTTCCTATTATTGTCATATGACACGTGTTCCCGCGCAGGCGCGTTAGTGTCCGGTAAAAATTCTTTTATTCCCCCTCACCCTAACCCTCTCCCTCTCCCTCAGGGAGAGGGAACTATGCGGATACCTTGCCTAAAACCTAGAGTGGGAGCACGGCATCCGTGAATCCCCTCTCCCACTGGGAGAGGCTTGTAGACCGAAAAAACAGTACATAGGTACTGTTTTTTCTAGTACAAGGGGTGAGGGGCACTTCCTTTTTAACAGGGGAATTATTTTCCCCGGACAGTAGTGCGCCTGCGCGGGGACACGTGTCATATTCGCATTTTGGGTGTATAATGGGCAATTATTAAGTGAAATTACTATAATACCTAAATATTAATTCTTTTTCCCGCCAAAATAATTTTTTAATTCGCTTTCCACATTTTTTGAAACAAGACCATCAACATCGCCGCCCAACCTACTGATTTCTTTTACGAAACGCGAAGCGATAAAGTGTGTGTGCTCTGAGGCGGGTAGGAATACTGTTTGCACATCATGGTTTAATTTTGCATTCATGCCAGCCATCTGGAATTCATATTCAAAATCCGAAACGGCGCGAAGCCCCCTTATAATCAAGCCAGCTTTATGGTCGGAAGCAAAATTCACCAGCAACCCTTCAAACCCAACCACCTCAACTTTGCTGGATTCAGATTTTGATAAAATATTATCTACATCCTGGCGCACCATTAAACTGCGTTCATTTAAAGAAAATATCGGGGTTTTGGCGGTATCTACAGCAACCGCTATAATAAGGTGATCAACAATTTTTACTGCACGTTTTATTATATCTACATGCCCCATAGTTATTGGGTCGAATGTGCCTGGGTATATTCCGGTTCTGGTGGTCATGCGCCTATTTCTATAAAGTAATACGTAAGTGCATAATATGATTTGCGGCTTATGTCTATAGTTAGGTTAATTTATCAGGGTAGTTTGAAACAGAATGAGTATAGTTAATAAAGAGTTGTATAAATATTTGCCCCCGCGTCACTTTTCTGCTATAAGCCTATCCATGAACCAATTTGCACCAGATAAAGAAATAAAAGATACCCGCGTGGTGGTTGCCATGTCTGGCGGGGTGGATAGCTCTGTGGCTGCAACATGGCTGCATAAGCAAGGTTATGAGGTTATCGGTGTTACCCTCCAGCTTTATGATGTTGGCATTGATTTAGAAAAAAAAGGCGCGTGTTGCGCTGGTAAAGATATATATGACGCAAAAAACGTAGCCGAACGCATGGGCTTTGCGCATTATGTACTTGATTATGAAAGCATTTTCAAACAGGAAGTAATGGAAGATTTTGCCGATTCTTATTTAAAAGGCGAAACCCCTATTCCGTGTGTTAAATGTAACCAGTCTGTAAAATTCAGGGATTTATTTAAAGTCGCCAGGGATTTGAATGCTGATGCGTTGGTAACGGGCCATTATGTGCAGCGTAAACTTGGCACTCATGGCGCGGAACTCCATAAAGCCGCTGATGATGGCAAAGACCAAAGCTACTTCCTTTTTGCAACCACGCAAGAACAGCTTGAATATATACATTTCCCGCTTGGCGGCATGAAAAAGGAAGAAACACGGCAAATGGCTGCCCAGTTTGGCCTTGAAATTGCCGATAAACCAGATTCACAGGATATTTGCTTCGTACCGAACGGCTCTTACGCAAGTGTTATTGAACTCCTTCGTCCCGGCGCACTTGATGATGGGGATATTGTGCATATTAACGGCACAAAACTAGGCAGGCATAACGGTATAATTAATTATACAATCGGCCAACGCAAAGGGCTTGGCATAGCCTGGCCTGAACCTTTATATGTTGTTAAAATAGATGCGGCAAATAATGTGGTACTCGTGGGGCCGGAATCTGCCCTTGCAGCAACTTCATTTATAATACGTGATGTAAACTGGCTGGTTGGAAGCACTATTTCCGAAAGTGGAATGGAAGTAAATATTAAAGCGCGCTCTACCCAGCAGGCGGTTGAAGCTACCGTGTTCCCTCTTCCTGATAATATGGCAAAAATAGAACTCAAATCACCGCAGCGTGCTATAACTCCAGGACAGGCCTGCGTTATGTACCAATCCACCCGCGTGGTAGGCGGAGGCTGGATTGTTGGCGGCAGCCAGAAATAACGTCCTACTTATATCCCAGAACCTGTTCATAACTTTCACATTTTCGAAGAATAGTGATTTTCCTATCAACATATCAAAGCGTATTAAAACACTTATGAAACGCAGATAGTAGAAAGCCATTCCCAGATAATACAAAAAATTACAAACAGGTTCCAAAGAGCCGGGAGATAATTTCAACAGATAGAGCCTTAATTAAAAAGCACTACAAATCTACTAATCCCCCGGCCCTAACTGCATAGAGTGTATCTGTGCAGTAAGTTGATAGTACCAAGCCACGGATAAATTATAAATATTGAAGAATTCCTGAAATATAAATTTTGTATAAGTTGAATTTTCTATGCAAAATAATCACTACTGGTTTATATTATATTCATTCAACTTAACAATGCCTCGTCATTGCCTTAGTTTTTTCTTCAAAAACTATAGGAATCCAGTTTAAGATGGA
Organism: Alphaproteobacteria bacterium UBA6187; assembly: GCA_002422795.1. Taxonomy (GTDB): domain Bacteria; phylum Pseudomonadota; class Alphaproteobacteria; order Rickettsiales; family UBA6187; genus UBA6187. The sequence continues at coordinate 22,088 of DITJ01000049.1, forward strand.
TGGCCCTATAGTTTGCAAGTGCAAACTCGGGCCATGACGAAACGGGGAATTCTTAAGTTAAATTACTATAGAAGCACCAAACGCTTTCAGGGCTTAATATAATATGATAACAATCTATGTAGAAATGGTGGCAGATCTTTTCCATTATGGTCATGTAGAATTCCTGCGCAAAGCCAAGGCGCTTGGAGATAGGCTTGTTGTTGGTGTGTTATCAGATGAATGGGCGGAAGAATATAAACGCAAACCTGTTATAACGGCGCAAGAACGGGCAAAAGTTATAGAAGGGTGCCGCTATGTTGATGAGGTGATAATCCAGGCTGAACCTGCAACAGGGAAATGGCTTAAAAAAAATGACTACATACTCGCAATTGCCTTAAAGAATGAAGCTGATAAAGCCCGCCACATCGCAACCAGCATAGGGCATAATAAGGCGCGTGAAATTGAACTTCCCTATGAATACGGCATTTCCACTACAGATATCATCCAGCGTATACAGGAGCGCGAAAAAGCCCTGAAAGACGAGATAGCAACCATAAAAAAATTCTTCGCTCCACGCTGGCAGGGCCATGAATGGTTACTTGCCGAGCAAACACTTAAAGATATAGGAAACCTGTTTAAGAAACATGGAATAGAATATTTCCTGGCATTTGGCTCGCTCATTGGCGCGGTGCGCCACCAGGGAGTTATACCGTGGGATGATGATATAGATATTGCGATAACAGAGAAAGATGAAGAAAAGCTAAAATCAATTGCCTGGGTGTTTAAAAAAGCCGGATATAACCTGGCATGCTACACACGCGAATTGCATAACTATATGGAGATTTATTATAAGATATCAACAATAGGAAGGAAGAATAGCCCCAACCGTATACATTCCTGGCCTTTTGTGGATATATTTATACTAAGGTCTTCTAAGGTAAATCCTGAGAAATGCCATCTGGATTACCGCGAGTTAAATAAATCCGATATTTTCCCATTAAAGCAGGCTAAATTCGGAAACCTTATGCTACCAGTGCCGGGTAACCAGGAGATTTTGGCAACTCTGTATAATGCGGATTATATGATAGAATGTTTTAGCACTAACTACATTCACCGTAATGAGAAAAAATGTGAAATAATTAGCAGGCCAGCAGCAAAAGTGATTGAAGCCGGATGCTTTGTGGATATACACGAAATGGCACAAAAAATACGCTCCTCTGTGCCGGCTCGTAAACAAGGCTGGATACTGGATATAGAAACCCTGGAAATTAAAGGGCATGGCATGCATCTAAAAATAAATACTGAACTTGCAAACTTATGGAATATTATTGATGGAAAAAGGTCAGTTAATGAAATTTTTGTCCTTTACAAGCTTCCCGTCATCCAGGCTATGAACAGGGTATTAATTGATTTAGGAACGCTGCAGGCTCATAATACAATTTTCTTTACTGATGGCATGGAAAATGCTTTTAATATTAAGCCAGCCGAGATAATGCACACCAGTGAAGTTTAGGGAATGCACTAAAAATAGGATTCCATAATGTGGGCAATTGAAGTTACAAATCCCGGAAAGAATAGCTCCCTTTCTAAATCCTCGCGCCCCACCCCTACCCCACTGCCACATGAAGTGCTGATAAAAACCTATGCGGTAGGCATAAACAGGGCTGATATTTTCCAAAAACAAGGGCTTTATCCAGCGCCACCTGGTGCATCTGATATATTAGGGCTAGAAGTTTCAGGCATTATTGAGGAAATAGGCAACAAGGTTACAGAATTTAAAAAAGGTGATAAGGTCTGCGCCATTTTGGAAGGCGGCGGATACGCTGAGTATGTAAGCGTTGCTGATACGCAGGTTTTGCCCCTACCCTCAAATTTCGATTTCACTGAAGGTGCAAGCTTGCCGGAAGCCTTATTCACAGTTTACAGTAATCTTTTCCACCATGCAAAAATGAAGAAAGATGAAAGCCTGCTCATTCATGGCGGGGCAAGCGGCATTGGCACGTTCGCTGTGCAACTGGCCAAAGCATTTGGCATAAAATGTTACACCACTGCCGGTAATGATGATA
>DITJ01000022.1:0-2147 GCA_002422795.1 Alphaproteobacteria bacterium UBA6187
CCGCGTGACCTGGGCAATCTACGTGCGCATAGTGGCGGTTTGCTGTTTCATATTCAACGTGAGCTGTCGCAATAGTTATACCACGAGCCTTTTCTTCAGGGGCTTTATCGATCTTATCATAAGCCATGAACTCACCGAAATATTTCGTAATCGCAGCAGTAAGACTTGTCTTACCATGGTCAACGTGACCAATTGTACCTATATTACAATGCGGCTTCTTACGCTCAAACTTGCTCTTTGCCATTTTATTAGTCCTTACTTAAGTTTATTACTAGAATCAAGTACTTTAGAATCAAGATTAAAAGAACCCTCTTTGATCTTAATTCTTCTTTACGCTACCTTCGCCTTTATTTCATCCGCAACATTCTGAGGAACGCGCTCATAGCGATCGAATGTCATTGAATATTGTGCGCGACCTTGCGACATCGAACGCAAATTATTTACATAACCAAACATGGTTGAAAGCGGAACCGACGCACTTATCACCTGCGCATTACCCCTAGGCTCCATACCGGAAATCTGACCACGACGACTATTTAAATCACCAATAACATCACCAACATACTCATCTGGCGCTATTACCTCAACTTTCATAACAGGCTCAAGAAGCATAGGCGCAGCTTGAGGAGCTGCCTCCCTGTATGCCGCTTTTGCAGCAATTTCAAATGCAAGACTACTTGAATCCACATCATGATAAGAACCATCAAGAAGCGTAGCTTTGAAGTCTGTCATTGGGAAGCCGGCTATTATACCGCCTTCTTTTATCATTACAAGACCTTTTTCAACTGCTGGAATGTATTCCCTTGGAATAGCACCGCCAGTAACCTTTTCTTCAAACATAAACCCAGACCCAGGCGGCAACGGCTCAAACTTAATAACCACTTTCGCATACTGACCAGCACCACCAGTCTGTTTTTTATGCTGGTAAGATATCTCATAAGGCTTAGTTATAGTTTCGCGGTATGCAACCTGTGGCGCACCGATATTAGCCTCAACGCCAAACTCACGCCTCATCCTGTCTACGATAATCTCAAGATGCAATTCGCCCATACCTTTTAGTACAGTCTGACCACTTTCTTCATCAACAGCAACGCGCAAAGATGGATCTTCAGAAACAAGCCTGCCGATAGCAGTGCCCATTTTCTCCTGGTCGCCTTTAGTTTTAGGCTCAATAGCAACCTCAATTACCGGCTCAGGGAATATCATTCTCTCAAGTATAACTGGCTGCTTCATATCACATAAAGTATCACCGGTCGTAGCAGTTTTAAGACCAGCAATCGCTATAATATCACCAGCATAGGCTTCTTTAATATCTTCACGGCTATTTGCATGCATAAGCAACATACGACCGATACGCTCTTTTTTATCTTTAATAGTATTTATAACAGTTTCGCCAGTATTAAGAACTCCGGAATAAACCCTTACGAATGTTAAAGAACCAACAAATGGATCGGTCATGATTTTAAACGCAAGACCAGCAAACGGCTCTTTATCCGAAGCGTGCTTCTCAAGAGGCTTAGTTTCATCATTTGCATCCAGGCCTTTAATAGCAGGAATATCAGTAGGCGCAGGCAAGTAATCAATAACCGCGTCAAGCAAGGTTTGAACACCCTTATTCTTAAATGCAGAACCGCAGATAACAGGAACAAACGCACCAGAAATAGCCCCCTTCCTTATGCATTTTTTAAGGGTAGCGACATCAGGCTCCTGACCATTTAAGTAAGCTTCCATCGCCTCATCATTCATCTCAACAGCCATTTCAACAAGCTTCTGCCTGTATTCATCAGCCTGATCAACCAAATCAGCAGGAATATCAATTGTTTCAAATTCAGCACCAAGACTCTCATCCTTCCAGATGATGGCCTTCATTTTAACCAGATCAACAACACCAACGAATTTATCTTCATTACCAATTGGCAACATAAGCACCATCGGGTTAGCACCCAGACGGTCAACTATCATGTCCACACAACGGAAGAAATTAGCACCAGTTCTATCAAGCTTATTTACAAAGCAGATACGCGGAACACTATATTTATCAGCCTGGCGCCATACGGTTTCAGATTGCGGCTCAACACCCGCAACACCATCAAACACAGTAACCGCGCCATCAAGAACACGAAGCGAACGCTCAACTTCAATCGTGA
>DITJ01000022.1:2279-11341 GCA_002422795.1 Alphaproteobacteria bacterium UBA6187
CGATATGCGCCATGATACCGATATTACGATAACGTTCTATTGGGGTCTGTCTTGCCATGTCAGTTCTTAAGTTATTTGTTGTTAGTTATTAGTAAATATCATTGCAATGTCAGCTTATTAATTAGTGATGCCTTTTCAAGAACCAATAACCAAGAACCAACAACTATTCTTACCACCTATAGTGAGAGAACGCTTTATTAGCATCCGCCATCCTGTGGGTATCATCACGCTTCTTGAAAGCAGAGCCACGCTTGTTATAAGCATCAAGAAGTTCGCCAGCAAGCTTCAAGCTTACAATTTTCTCACCACGTTTACGGGCAGAATCTATTAACCACCTAAGAGCAAGAGCAAGCCTGCGCTCAGAACGCACCTCAACAGGAACCTGGTACGTAGCGCCACCCACCCTGCGCGAGCGAACCTCAACGTTAGGCTTAACATTTTCGATAGCTTCCAGGAAAACCTCAAGCTCATCCTGCTTAGTTTTGCGCTTTATTTCATCAAGAGCAAGATACAACTCCCTCTCCGCAACTGACTTTTTACCATTTATCATCAAACAATTAATGAACTTGGCAACAACCTTATTATGGTGTTTTGCGTCAGGTAAAATTTTTCTTTTTATTGCTGCACGACGACGAGACATACTCTCTTTCCTCAATATATTTAACTTAAAATAAATTACGATTTAACATTTAGATTTAAGATTCAGGAAACCACCCAATCTAAAATCCAAAATCTAAAATCCGAAATTTAAGATTACTTAGGTTTCTTAGCGCCGTATTTAGAGCGGCTCTTCTTACGATCACGAACACCCTGAGTATCAAGAGCACCACGCACCGTATGATAACGCACACCTGGTAAGTCTTTCACACGACCACCGCGGATCAAAATCACACTATGCTCTTGCAGGTTATGCCCCTCACCACCGATATAAGTAGTTACTTCATGACCATTAGTAAGACGCACACGGGCAACCTTACGAAGTGCCGAGTTCGGCTTTTTAGGAGTAGTTGTATAAACGCGCGTACAAACGCCACGCTTCTGTGGGTTCTGCTGCAATGCAGGAACCTTGTTAATCCTTCTTTTATCCCTGCGCGGCTTGCGCACTAGCTGGTTAATAGTTGGCATTATTCATCCCTTTGTTTTTTAAAATCCCTTTCTAAACCGCCAACTTAAAGACGTGCGAAGCCTCATTCAAGCGGTAAAGTGAGGGCGCATACTAATGATACACGACATTCTCGTCAAGTATAATTTTCAGTTTTTTACATTAAGCTCTTTTATTAATGAGTTTTTCTACTTTAACTTCACAGATTAAAGCGGTTTTCACTAAACAATGCGGGCAGCCTCTATATCGCTTCCGGGCAGCAAGCGCACCCTATACAATAATTATAGGATTGTTTTTGTATATAACTTTTTTTCCTATATTATAGCTTGTCAATACAACAGCTTTATACTCATTCTGTTTCAAACTGCCGATTAGAATCAAGTATTTTTTGTTATAAGGAAAAGTTAAATCCGCAGTAATAGCGGCTCTATTTCAAGGATTTAATTTTTCTATATAATAAATAAAGACGAAGTATTATAATCGGCAGTTTGAATCAGAATGAGTATATATCCCCCTAATGACCCATGATATCACAATATTCGACCGCAATCTTATAAAGCAAAGGCGCGAAAAAGCCGCCGCTGATATTAATAACCATGATTTTATTATAAATCACACCTCGGATTATATAGTCGAGAGGCTTGTGGATATGCAGGAAAAATACCCCTTGGCTTTAGATTTGGGCTGCCATAGCGGGCAGCTTGGCAAGAAGCTTATTGAAAATAACATCTGCGATGACGTGGTATATTCAGATTTATCTACAAAAATGGTACAGCAGGCAGAAGGCCTGAAAATAATCGCTGATGAAGAATTCCTGCCTTTTGCACCACGATCATTTAATCTGATTGCAAGCAGCATGAGCATGCACTGGGTAAATGATTTGCCTGGAAGTTTACTACAAATCCGCAAATGCTTGAAAGCGGGCGGGGTTTTTATGGCCGCGATTCCAGGCATTGATACGCTAAAAGAACTCCGCAGCTGCCTTATGGAAGCCGAAATGGAACTTACAGGGGGGATAGCGCCGCATATATCGCCTTTTGCGGATGTAAAAACCATGGGGCAATTGCTGCAACGCGCCGGTTTTAATAAACCGGTAGCAGATAGCGAAATATTACAGGTTTCCTATAGTGATATGTTTGCATTAATGCATGATATAAAAAAAATGGGTGAACAAAGCGCGCTTATAAAACGCAGCAGATTCATCCATCAAGAAGTGCTGAAAAATGCAGCTGCAAAATATAAGGAATTATATGGCAGCGACGATGGCGGCATACTTGCAACAGTTGAAATTATTACGATAACAGGGCTTGCGGGATAGATTGATAAATGTCATATTAAATTCTTTAATACTAAAAATTAATTCCTGCATCTATGTCCAAACGGTTCCTAGACGATCATACTTTTGTGCGAGAATGTCGCGATTTTATCAGCAGGAAACATGTTGTACCTTTGTGGTTATTACTGCTAATTTTTTCTTCCTGTATATTAACTATTATATCACTATACTTAATCTTTCCAGATCAACCTTCTATAACCCTGCTTGCATCCATAACATTATTTATAGCACTATTTCTGGCAAATTATGGCCTTGATTCCCGCTATAAAAACCTGATTAACGCGGTTGAATTTCAAAATTCCCTTTTTGCAGGCGCAGCAAGGCTTGCAACCGAATTTTGCCTTATAGTAAAGCATGATGGCAAAATAGTATATATAGACCCGGAATATGACCGCACTGTTTTCCGTATGCGCAGTAATATGCGCAGCATCAATACATTACTTGCTATTGGGGAAGTAAGCGCGGATTCAAAGGAAAAACTTATCACCGCGCTTGCCAGCGGCAAATCTGAGAAAATCCCTTTCAAATTGCCCAAAACCGAACGCGGCGCCAAGCTGCTCACCCTTGCGCTAGACCCGATTGAAGTGCCGAATGAGAATTCTTTACTTGAAAGGCTAACACTATCGGTCAGCCCGCTTTCCAGGCCATCTGGCTATTCTTTGCTGCGGGTGCAACAGGAAGAATTTAAAAAAGAATATGAGGAATATTTAGAAGATTTTATGGTAGGTTTTTATGCCATAAAGAATTCAGGAGAGTTTACATATATTAATGAATCTTTTGAAGCCAAGCTGGGCTATGACAAAGGAAAAATACTTGGCGATAAGTTAAATATCACCGATTTAATGTTCGACCCGGATCTTGCCATAAAACTGCGCACCGCAAAGAAAGAGCGGCAGGAAGTTATGGTTATGCGCAACCGTAGCAACAACCCTGTATATGTTTTTACCAACCAGTCATTAATAAAGAATGGAAGTGGCAAAATTATAGGCCGCCAGGCGATTGTGGTTCCCCTTACTCCAAGTTCAATACTTGAAGGGAATAATAATAACAGTAAATTACCAAAATCCCCTGACCTTATAAAATATTCTCCAATAGCCACGGCGCTTCTGGATAGGAAAGGCAATATTACCGACCTTAACCGCTCTTTCCGCGATGTAACCAACATTCATAGCGGCAATAAAATCAATATCTTTAACCTTCTGACTAATGAGCATAAAGAAGCTGTAAAGCAATTCTTTGAAGATGTGCTAAGCGGCAAGAATGACGGCACAAAACCGCAAGATATCTCAATCATAATACCCCAGCAGGAAAGCAAAGCAGCTTCCTTATACCTTAACAGGGTAACAGATACTTACGGGCAATTGCAGGGTATTATCATGCATATGATAGATACCACCGAGCTTAAAAACCTGGAAATGCGCTTTGTGCATTCACAAAAAATGCAAGCAGTGGGGCAATTGGCCGGGGGCATAGCGCATGACTTTAACAACCTCCTCACTGCAATGATGGGCTTTTGCGACCTGCTGCTTATGCGCCATCCTGCAGGCGATCAATCGTTTGCCGATATAATGCAGGTAAAACAAAATGCCAACCGCGCTGCTAATCTTGTAAAACAGCTACTGGCTTTTTCCAGAAAGCAAACCTTGCAGCCGGAAATACTGAATATTACCGATGTACTGGCTGACCTTTCCAATTTAATAGGGCGGCTTATTGGCGAAAATATCGAATTGAAAATGACGCACGGACGCGACCTTAAATATGTAAAAGTAGACCAGGTGCAGTTGGAGCAGGTGATAATAAATCTTGCCGTGAACGCGCGCGACGCCATGCATGATGGCGGCGTGCTCGGCATTACAACCGGCAATGTTTCGATAAATGAACTTGCACCTATTGAAAAAGGTTTAATTCCACCAGCTGCCGATGAGGCAATTGAAGATGGTGAATATGTGCTAATAGAAGTAGCTGATAATGGCCATGGCATAAGCCGGGAGATTATCAGTAAAATATTTGAACCGTTCTTTTCCACAAAAGCAATAGGTTCCGGCACCGGACTTGGGCTTTCCACAGTATATGGCATAGTAAAGCAGACAGGCGGATATATTTATATTTCTAGCAAAGTAGGTAAGGGTACAAAGTTCAGTATTTTCCTGAAAGCATATGACAACCCTGCCGGAGCACAGGGAGTAAGCTCAAAAACCAAAGAAGAATTAGAAAAGTCTGAGATGCCAGACCTAACCGGAACCGGCAGGATATTACTTGTTGAAGATGAAACCCCAGTGCGAATTTTCAGCCATAACGCACTTACCAACAAGGGCTTTACGGTGCTGGATGCCGATTGCGCGGAAACGGCATTGGAGATTATCCGCACTAAAGGCGCGCAAATAGATGTAATCATTACAGATGTGGTAATGCCGGGCATGAGCGGCCCGGATATGATAGAGCAAATATCTGAGGAATTCCCGCATATAAAGGTGATTTTTATATCAGGTTATGGTGAAGATGCCTTCATTGAAACTTATGGTACGGAGCGGAAATTCAACTTCCTTTCCAAGCCATATTCCTTAAAGCAGCTTATAATAAAAGTTAAAGAAGTTATAAGTGCGGAGAAGTAATCTTCTTTCTGGCTTCAAAAATTGGAAATGCTATAGTAATTCCACTTAATAATCACCCATTACACACCCAAATTACGAATAGGGCACGTGTTCCCGCGCAGGCGGGAATCCAGAATAATTACACATAATATACAATTGGTTATATACAAAAAGAACTAGATCCCCGCCTTCGCGGGGACACGTGCCACACAACGAAATAATGGGAATTTTAAAGTAAAATGACTATACAATTTAGCCAGAAGCCACCCAGAAACCACTTAAATAGCAATATTTATCTACTAAGCTCTAAAAAATCCTAAACATTCCTGATAATTGTGCTATATACCTTCGCTAGTTGCTGGTTAAGAACTAACAACTAAGAACCAATAACTAAGAACTTACCCTATGACCAGAGTCCTTTCAGGCGTACAGCCAACCGGAAATTTGCATCTTGGCAATTATCTTGGCGCGATTAAGAACTGGGTTGATATGCAGCATCAGCATGAATCGCTTTTCTGTATTGTGGATTTACACGCTATCACCGTTCCGCAAGACCCGGCAGCGCTCCGCGAGGCTACTCTTACAACAGCAGCCGCCTATATTGCCTGCGGCATAGACCCAGAGAAATCAGTTATATTCCATCAATCAGCAGTGCCAGAGCACTCGGAACTTGCATGGTTATTCAGCACGATTACGCCGATGGGGTGGTTAAATCGGATGACGCAGTTTAAGGATAAGTCTGCAAATCGAAAAATTATTGATGATATAATATATCATTCAAATAACGCTGTTGCATCAGCGAAACGTTTTGGCTTTTCGGTAGGAAAAGAAGATGCGCCTAATACTTTTAGAAACAATGCTATGGATCTACAAAATAATATAGGAAAACTAGGCGATAGCATTCAAGAATTAGAAAAAACGCTTACAAAAAACAAAGAGGATTGCCTCGGCCTATACGCCTACCCAGTCCTAATGGCTGCTGACATCCTGCTCTACCACACCACCCATGTTCCTGTTGGTGAAGACCAGAAACAGCATCTTGAACTTGCCCGCGATATAGCAGGTGCATTTAACAGGCAATATAAAAAACAAACGCCAAAACCATATTTCCGCTTGCCCGAGCCAATGATCCTCGGCGCCGCCACCCGCGTGATGAGCCTTCGCGATGGCACTAAAAAAATGAGCAAATCCGAGGAATCCGATTATTCACGCATCAACCTTACCGATTCTGCCGATTTAATCATGCAGAAAATCAAGAAAGCCAAGTCCGATATGGAACCTGGCATTTCTTATGATGTTGAAAAAAGGCCGGAAGTAAGCAATATGATAAATATATTTGTTGCTGTTACAGGCCAAAGCCGCGAAAGCATTATAGAAACTTATGGAAATTCAGGTATGGCGGCCTTTAAAGGCGCACTTGCGGATGCTATTATTGCACATCTTGCACCAATAACAAAAAAACTTAATGAACTTAAGGAAGATAGGGTATATTTAGAGGGCCTGTTAAAGCAAGGTGCTGGCCGCGCGCGTGACATAGCCAGCGCAAACATTGCAGAAATAAAGAAAATAATGGGGTTTTTACAAGGTTAAGCTTGCATGTTTGGCTCAAATATGTTACTTAGCTGACTCGCCATTGCAATGAGTGGAACGAAGTGACTACGAAGAAGCAATCTAGCTTTAGTAATAAAGATAAAGATGGATTGCCACCTCGCACTCACAAGAGGTTCGGCTTATCGCAATGACAATTGCAACAAATCTACAAAATAAACGTTACCTAGTAACTAGCTACTAACAACTAGCAACTAAAATGACACAAACATTAAAAATAGCAACGGAACGCGATATAAATCCAGGCCTGGATCTTGAAAAGGAAATAAACCGCCTTAAAAAAGATATGAACGCAGTAATCCTGGCGCATTATTATCAAGACCCGGAACTTCAGGATATTGCTGATTTTATTGGCGATTCGCTGGAATTATCACGCAAAGCCGCTGCAACTGATGCAGATGTGATAATATTTTGCGGTGTACGTTTTATGGCTGATGTTGCCAAAATATTAAATCCCGGCAAAAAAGTTTTCCTGCCCGATATGGACGCAGGCTGCTCTTTGGAAGAATCCTGCCAGCCGGAAGCATTTAAAAAATTCCGCGAAGCACACCCTGACCACATAGTTCTTACCTATATAAATTCTTCTGCCGAAGTAAAGGCGCTTTCTGATATAATAGTTACATCATCAAATGCAGAGCATATAATCCGCCAAATCCCGACAAGCCAGCCGATAATTTTTGCACCGGATAAATATCTGGGCGGCTATCTTTCTAAAAAAACTGGCCGGGACATGCTGCTCTGGAACGGCTCTTGCATTGTGCATGAACGTTTTTCTGAAAAGGAACTGGTAAACCTTAAAACCCGCCACCCTAAAGCGCATGTTATAGCCCACCCGGAATGCCCGGAAAGCCTGCTTAATTATTCAGATTTCACCGGCTCAACATCGGCGCTTTTGCGCTTTACAGAAGCTCATGCAGGCGATGAATTTATCGTTCTTACTGAACCTGGTATAATCCACCAGATGAAGAAAGCATCCCCAGGCAGTATATTTTATGATGTGCCTGGGCTTTCAGATGGTGCTTGCGCTTCATGCAATGATTGTCCATACATGAAACTTAATACAATCGAAAAACTTTATATGTGCATGGTAAACCAGCTACCTGAAATTAATATCGAAGAGAGTTTGCGAATAAAGGCAAAGGCTCCGCTTGATAGAATGTTGGCAATGTCTAAGTAGTTATCAGTAGTCGGTTATCAGTGGTCAGAATCAGTGCCATTGAACTGACAACCGATAACTGAAAACTGGAAACTTATGAAAAAAACACCCGGCTCAACAGGCCACCGCCAATTGCATGTAAATGTAAAAACTGCCGGAAAGCGCAAACCGTCTTCCACCCAGTGGCTGGCGCGGCAACTGAACGACCCATATGTAATGATGGCCAAGAAGGACGGCTACCGCTGCCGCTCCGCCTATAAACTTATCGAAATCGATGATAAATTTAATATATTAAAACCCGGCAGCGTTGTTATCGACCTTGGCGCAGCGCCTGGCGGCTGGTCGCAGGTTACAACGCAAAGGATAAAAGGCGGCACTCTAATTGGTATCGACTTACAGGAAATGGAGCCTATCCCAGGCGCAACATTGTTCCGTCACGATTTCATGGCAGAAGATGCCCCTGCCCTGCTCGAAAAAGAACTGGGCGGCAAAAAAGCCAATGTGGTTTTAAGCGACATGGCAGCAGCAGCCTGCGGACATACTCAAACAGACCATATCCGCATTTTAGCATTATGCGAATGTGCGCTGGATTTTGCGATTAATAACCTGGAAAAAGGTGGCTCGTTTGCCACTAAAATGCTTAAAGGCGGCGCAGAGCATGAGCTGCTTATCCTTATAAAACAGCACTTTAAAATTGTTAAACATTTCAAACCAAACTCAAGTCGCAAGGACTCCGCAGAGATGTTCCTTGTTGCGCTTGGGTTTAAGGGAAAGTAGGGAATAGTTTGTAGTTGGTGGTTTGTNNTACAAACCACCAACTACAAACTATTAAAATTATGATCAAGAAAACTCCAATAATCTGGGCATTAGTAGATGAACGCGCAGGCAATACCAGCCAGGTGCTTGGCGTTGCTGAAGCCTTTAACATGCCGTTTATAATAAAAAATATCCGCTATAACAGGCTGGGGCGTATCAGTAATTTTATTAAAGGCAAATCCCTACTTGGCTTAACCCATGAATCCAAGGCCGAAATTTGCGCTCCATGGCCGGATGTGGTAATTTCCGTTGCAAGCCGCATGGAATCGGCTGCATTATATATCAAAAAACAGAATCCTTCTGCAAAATTGGTGCACATCCAGAAGCCAAAGCTACCTATAAGAAATTTTGACCTTGTAACAACACCAGAGCATGATTTCCTGAATAAAGAAAAATCCGCGATTAATAAAAGTGCAGTGCCTGCCAATGTTTTATTAACACTCGGCGCGCCAA
>DITJ01000051.1 GCA_002422795.1 Alphaproteobacteria bacterium UBA6187
TATAGCTGCAACATATCCGCCCGGGCCACCACCAATTATTACTACATCAAATTCCATATATGCCTCTTATGCTTTCTTAATAAAACAGGTTTTAAGTACTATGCCTCTTGTGCCGTTTACACTGCACTCTATCTCTTCCGGGTTATCCGTTAAACGGATATTCTTGATTTTTGTGCCTCTTTTTATAGTAAGATTTGCGCCTTTCACAGGCAAATCCTTTATCGGATAAATCACATCACCATTTTGTAAAACATTGCCGTTGCTGTCTTTTACAATTATATCTTCAGAATCTTCCATAATACCCCCTAAGCAACCTTCCCCTAATGGGAAAACGAATTTAAAAACACGTCATTGCGAGGCCGAAGGCCGTNNACGGCCTTCGGCCTCGCAATGACGTATTACACTAATTCTTCTTAACTATCCTCACCATCGAATAAACACTTATCAACATCCAGCATATTTCAATTACAAAGGCGGATAAATTCCAGTCTTTATATAAAGATACCGTTATTAACGCCGCCCCTATAAAATTCATAACAGGATATGTAAGCTGCTTACTGCTGATTTTTTCCGATTGCAGCAGGCCGTAAGCTAAAAGCAGGATTGCAACGCCTGTAATGCCGATGATGTCGAATATCATAGTTGCTAGCCACTAGTTGCTGGATTATCTTTACTGGTAACTAGAAACTAGCTACTAGCAACTTAATTAAATCTCCAACAACAACCTCTGCGGATCTTCAATAGCTTCCTTGATTTTCACCAGGAATGTAACCGCTTCACCGCCATCAATCAGCCTGTGGTCATAGGTAAGAGCCAGATACATCATAGGACGGATTTTAATTTCGCCGCCAACTACAACCGGCCTATCCTGGATTTTATGGAGGCCTAAGATACCAGTTTGTGGTGGATTGATGATTGGCGTGCCCATTAGTGAGCCGTAAACACCGCCATTGGAAATAGTGAATGTGCCGCCAGTCATATCCTGCATGGTTAATTTACCATCGCGGGCTTTTTTGCCAAGATTGGCAATTCCTGCCTCAATTCCCGCAAAAGAAAGCCTGTCTGCATCGCGGAGCACCGGCACTACAAGGCCAGTTGGAGTTCCAACTGCAACACTGATATCACAATAATTTTTATATACAACTTCATCACCCTGGATTTCGGCATTAACCGCAGGAATTGTTTTAAGAGCAGCAACCGCAGCTTTAGTGAAGAATGACATAAAGCCAAGCTTAACACCATGTTTTTTCAGGAATTCATCTTTATAAAGATCACGAAGTTTCATAACTGCGCTCATATCCACTTCATTGAAAGTGGTAAGGCTTGCCGCAGTGTTTTGTGAATCTTTAAGGCGCTCAGCGATTTTCTGGCGCAGTTTAGTCATTTTCACACGTTCTTCACGTGGGCCAGATGCCGCAGGAGCAACACTTACAGAGCCACCAGCAATCGCACCAAGCACATCACCTTTTGTAACCCTGCCATCTTTACCAGAGCCAGAAGCTACATTAACATTATTTTCTGCCGCAATTTTACTAGCTGCCGGGGAAAGATGCGCACCGCCACTAGTTTTAGCAGGGGCAGCAACTTCAACAGGCTTAGATGCAGCAACAGGAGCACTTGTTCCAGCGCCAGCTGGTTTTGCAGCCGTATCATCAATAATACCAATCAGGGTTTTAACTTTTACAGTATCCCCTTCTGCCACTTTAAGCTCCTTTATAATGCCCGCAACTGGCGCATTAACTTCCAGGGATACTTTATCAGTTTCCAGCTCAACAATCATTTCATCGGCTTTAACATAATCGCCAACTTTTTTAAGTAACTTAGCAATTGTTGCTTCGCTAACTGATTCGCCAAGTGGTGGTACTATTATTTCTACAGTCATTTTTTTCTCCGTTTATCGTTGGTCGTTGGTCGTTTATCGCTACTACAAACGATAAACGACAAACCACAAACTATTTAAAAGCTTCATTCATAAACTCAGCAATCTGCCGGTTATGTATTTTTGAATATCCTGCTGCTGGTGACGCTGCAATCGGCCTGCCTGCATAGGCTGGTCTTTTGCCTTTTATATCCGCCTTGGCAAGGGATGCCTCAATTTTTCTATCCAGGAAATTCCAAGCCCCCATATTTTCAGGCTCTTCCTGGCACCAGGTAACTTCGGCATTTTTATATTGTTTTATGCTATCGGCCAAAGCATCTTCCGGGAAAGGATAATATTGCTCAATGCGCACCAATGCAACATCATTAATTTTACGTTTTTCACGCTCAATTAATAAGTCGTAATATACTTTACCGCTACAGATAACAACGCGCCTTACATCTTTCGCAGCCGCAATTTGTTGAGTTTCAGGAATAACCACCTGGAAGCTGGTTTTCTCACCGAAATCTTCAAGGTTAGAAATGCAGCGCTCATTACGCAGCAAGGATTTAGGCGACATAACCACCAATGGTTTCCTGTATTTCCTATGCACCTGGCGGCGCAGCACGTGGAAGAAATTTGCCGGGGTAGTACAATTTACCACCTGGATATTATCTTCACCGCAAGCTTGTAAGAAGCGTTCAAGACGCGCCGAACTATGTTCAGGCCCCTGGCCTTCATAACCATGCGGAAGTAACATAGTAAGACCGCTAAAACGCAGCCATTTAATTTCGCCTGAAGTAATAAACTGGTCAATAATAACCTGCGCACCATTGGCAAAATCACCGAATTGCGCTTCCCAAAGCACCAGGCTGTTAGGCTCGGTTACAGAATAACCATATTCAAAACCAAGCACTGCGAATTCTGAAAGGTTACTATTTATAACTTCGAACCCTGCCTGTTTTTCACTTAAGTTTTTTAGCGGGAAATAAATTTCTTCAGTTTTCTGGTCAAATAAACCGGAATGGCGATGCGAGAAAGTTCCGCGGATACAATCCTGACCGCTAAGGCGCACAGGGAATTTTTCCTCAAGCAACGTTCCATAAGCAAGTGCTTCGCCCATAGCCCAATCAATGCCATTGCCAGATTCCATCATTTCTTTTTTAGCATCTAGTAGTCGGATAAGTTTCTTGTTTATATCAATGTTTTTAGGGTATGACGCAAGCTTATTGCCAATTTCTTTCAATTTCTTAATAGCAACGCCAGTAGCTTCAGCAGCTTTAAAACCCCTGCTTGGGTTTTCCAGTCCAGTCCAACTACCCTTAAACCAATCAGCTTCATCAGCTTTATAATTTTGCGCTTCTTTTAATTCACTTTCCAGGAAATCACGGAATTTATTGCGGATATTATCAAAATCGCCAGCAACTATAACGCCTTCTTCAATAAGATTTTGCGCATAAATATGCATTGGCGTTGGATGCTTAGCAATATTCGCATACATTATAGGTTGGGTGAAAAACGGCTCATCGCCTTCATTATGGCCATATCTGCGGTAGCAGAACACATCCACCACTACATCAGACTGGAATTTTTGCCTGTATTCAACGGCCAATTTACTTACAAAAACCACGGCCTCAGGATCATCACCATTCACATGGAATATTGGGGCATGAGCGCCTTTGGCAATATCGGTAGGGTAGGGTGATTTGCGTGCGCTGGTTGGGTTAGTGGTGAAGCCAATCTGGTTATTAATTACAATATGCACCACACCGCCAGTAGTGTAACCAGTAAGGTCGCTTAAAGCAATCGTTTCAGGAACGATACCTTGGCCTGCAAATGCAGCGTCACCATGAATTAAAAGACCCATTACTTTTGTGCGTGCTTCGTCTTTTATCTGGTCTTGTTTCGCACGCACCCTGCCTACAACAACCGGGTTAACCGCTTCAAGATGCGAAGGGTTAGGGCTTAAAGATAAATGCATTTTGTTATCACCAAACACGCGGTCTGATGATGCACCTTGATGATATTTTACGTCGCCTGAGAAATCCAGGTCTTCTGAGAAATGTGCCTGGTTACCCATAAATTCGCACAGTAGTGAAGCATAACGCCTACCCATTACTTTGGTAAGCACATTAAGGCGACCACGATGCGCCATACCGATAACTACTTCTTGCACTCCAAGAGCTGCTGAAGTTTCAATAATTTTTTCCATTGCCGCAATAACAGCTTCCCCACCTTCCACAGAAAAGCGTTTTGCGCCTGGGAATTTACGGTGCAGGAATTGCTCGAATTCTTCAACTTTTACAATATCTTCTAAAATTGTTTTTTTGTCGGAAGCGCTCTGTACCGGCTTGCCGCGCACGGCTTCCATTTTATTTGCTATCCAATCCCTTTTTTCAAGGTCAGGGATGTGCATGAACTCAACACCAATTTTTGAGCAATAAGTTTGCTTTAAGGATTTGATAAGCTCATTTAAGCTTGCATATTCAAAGCCAAACGCGCCGGCAAGATAAATAGAATGTTCATAATCAGCTTCAGAAAAACCGTATGTAGCCGGGTCTAGGTCAGGGTGGCTTCTGCCGCCCTCTATTCCAAGAGGATCAAGGTTTGCAAGTAAATTACCGCGCACTTTATAAGCGCGGATAAGCATTAATGCACCGATACTATCTTTACAGGCTTTTTGTGAATCAGCTTTATTTAGTCCGGTTTCCGGTTTTTTAGGAGCTGCATCCGGGTCTTTTGCACCAACTACTGCAAGCCTGCTTGGTGCCCATGATGCACCCTGGTTGTTTCTTATAACAGCATTTACGCTATCGCCCATATCCTTGAAAAATTCCTGCCAGCTTGAATCTACATTGGCTGGATTTTCCAGATATAACTCATATATCTCTTCAAGATATACAGAGTTCATGCCATAAAGTGGTGAAGTTTTTTGAAATGGATGTGTCATGGTGCCACTGTCATTTTTTCTTTGTTATTACAAAGATGTAAGAGTTCAGAGTTCAGAGTTCAGAGTTCAGTAAGAAAAACTGAACTCTGAACTCTGAACTCTGACCACTACCATCTAACCTAGTAATTCCTTCATCGCCCTACCCATACCGGAAGGAGATTCAGAAATTTTTATTCCCGCGCTGCGCATAGCTTCTAATTTATCATCAGCTCCGCCTTTACCGCCTGAAATTATAGCGCCAGCATGGCCCATACGTTTTCCAGGAGGGGCAGTGCGTCCTGCAATAAAGCCAACTGTAGGCTTTTTAATTTTTGACTGCCTTAGGAATTCTGCTGCTTCTTCTTCCGCAGAGCCACCAATTTCACCAATCATTACAATTGCATGGGTGTCATCATCAGCAAGGAATAATTCCAATACATCGATAAAGTTTGTGCCATTTACAGGGTCTCCGCCAATACCAACGCAGGTAGATTGACCAAAGCCAGCTTGAGTAGTCTGGTGCACAGCTTCATAAGTTAATGTTCCAGAACGGGATACAATACCAATATGACCTTTCCTGTGAATATGACCAGGCATGATACCGATTTTACACTCATCAGGAGTTATAACGCCTGGGCAATTCGGGCCAACTAACCTGGTTTTTGAACCAGATAAAGCACGTTTCACACGTATCATGTCCAGAACTGGAATACCTTCAGTTATGCAAATTGCAAGTTCTATTTCAGCGTCAATCGCCTCTAATATTGCATCAGCAGCAAACGGAGGCGGAACGTAAATAACAGAGGCATTTGCGCCTGTCTTTGACTTTGCTTCCGCTACTGTATTAAATACTGGTAAACCAATATGCTGTGTGCCGCCTTTACCAGGAGTTACGCCTCCAACCATTTTAGTGCCATAAGCAACTGCTTGCTCAGAGTGGAAAGTGCCTTGCGCGCCAGTAAAGCCCTGGCAGATAACTTTGGTGTTTTTATTTATTAATATAGACATATCAACCTTGTGTTTATTTATCTTATACACAAGGTGTCAGGTGTCAGGTGTCAGGCGTCAGGAAAGAATCCCTGAAGCCCAGAACCTGAAACCTGGCACCTCTACTGACTTATTGCCGCCACTATTTTAGTTGCAGCATCTTCCAAATCATCCGCAGCTATAACACTTAATCCGGATTCTTTTATAATTTTCTTACCCAATTCAACATTGGTTCCCTCTAAGCGCACAACAAGCGGCACGTTTAAAGATAACTCCTTAACCGCAGCAAGCACGCCTTCCGCGATAATATCGCAGCGCATAATTCCGCCGAAAATATTTACCAGAATGCCTTTTACGTTTTTATCAGAAAGGATAATTTTAAGCGCTTCAGTAACGCGCTCTTTTGTAGCACCGCCGCCAACATCAAGGAAGTTAGCAGGCTCGCCGCCTTTGATTTTAATGATGTCCATAGTTGCCATAGCAAGGCCAGCGCCATTTACCATACAACCGATACTACCATCCATTTTTACATAAGAAAGTTCGAAATCTTTCGCTTTACGCTCAGATTCATCTTCTTCTGAAATATCGCGCAGCTCTTCAATATCTTTATGGCGGAACATGGCATTATCATCAAAACCATATTTAGCATCAAGAACCAGAAGCTCACCATCTTCAGTTAAAACTAAAGGGTTTATTTCAAGTTGCGCCGCGTCAGTATCTAAGAATGCTTTATAAAGAGAGAAAACAAGTTTAGTAAACTGCTTTAAAACATCGCCATCAAAACCAAGGGCAAAGCCAAGTTTACGCGCATGGAAGCTGGAAATACCAGCAGCCGGATCAACACTGAGTGTAATGATTTTTTCAGGATTGCTATGTGCAACTTCTTCAATATCCATGCCGCCTTCTGTAGAAACTACAAAAGATACGCGGGATGTAGCGCGGTCTACCAGCAATGAAATATAATATTCTTTTTTAATGCGAGAACCATCTTCAATATAAAGACGGTTTACCAGCTTGCCTTCAGGCCCTGTTTGAATAGTAACCAGTGTGTTGCCAAGCATTTCAGCAGCATTTTTTTTAACATCTTCAATGGATTTAACCACACGAACACCGCCTGCGGCATTTGGGGCTTCCTTGAATTTACCTTTACCGCGACCACCAGCATGAATCTGTGATTTAACTACATATACAGGCCCAGGAAGCTCCTTTGCCGCTTTTTCAGCTTCATCAGCAGTAAATGCCGGGAAACCTTTTGCAATTGGCACGCCGTATTTTGCCAGTATTTGTTTTGCTTGATATTCGTGTATGTTCATGGTCTTTCCTTAATTTATTATCTAGCGCGTTCCTGGTTACTAACCGAAGTTTGTGAGCAAAAAGCAAAATAATCTTCTTGTACCAAACTATCTAATTTTTGTATGTCTAATTTTTCCTTTAAACCTTCATAATTTTCAAAGGCTTTTTCTCTAATTTCACTTAAATTAGCCATTCTTATTGGCAATTTGTAAATTCTCACGCCATTTTCCACTTTTGCAGACATAGAAAGTGGACTAGTATCAGAACATAAGTTTTGCACAATAGTTTTAATCTTATTAGCTTCAGTTAAATCATAAAAATAAGCGGAACATTCATTTGAATCTTCTTTTGGCATGCTCCATCTTACACTTAGCACGGCAACAAGATTATCTAAAATACCAGATTTTCCTGCATTTTCTGCCACGCCATCTGATATAATACCCGCCATTTACAGCTTTATCCCTTTAACTAAATCCCTTACCGCCTGCGCAGATTTATCGAACAAAGATTTTTCTTCTTCATTCAATTTAATCTCTACAATTTTCTCTACACCACCCGCTCCAATTATCACAGGCACGCCGACATATAAATCATCAATTCCATATTGTCCAGAAAGATGTGCAGCGCATGGCAGTATACGTTTTTTATCTTTTAAATAACTTTCCGCCATAGTAACCGCGGCAGAAGCCGGAGCATAATAAGCAGAGCCAGTTTTAAGCAGGGCAACAATTTCTGCGCCGCCATCGCGGGTGCGCTTTATTATAGCGTCTAAATTTTCTTTTGTAGTCCAGCCCATTTCAATAAGATCAGGCAACGGAATGCCTGCAACTGTTGAATAACGCGCCAGTGGCACCATAGTATCACCATGTCCACCAAGCACAAATGCAGTAACATCTTCTACTGAAACATTAAATTCTTCAGCCAGGAAATAGCAGAAACGTGCAGAATCAAGAACACCAGCCATTCCAACAACTTTTTCAGGTTTAAGGCCAGAAGCCTGCTGAAGCACCCAAACCATAGCATCTAGCGGGTTAGTTATTACAATAACGAATGCATCAGGTGCATTATTTTTAATGCCTTCACCAACTGATTTCATTACTTTAGTATTTATTTCGATAAGGTCATCACGGCTCATACCAGGTTTGCGCGCAACACCTGCTGTAACTATAATTACATCAGAACCTTTAATATCGTTGTAATCTTGCGTTCCTTTTAAGGAAACATCAAAGCCTTCTATTGCGGAGCTTTGCGCCAGATCAAGGGTTTTTCCTTGCGGTAAGCCTTCTGCAATATCAAACATCACCACATCGCCCAGTTCTTTCAGGCCGATTAAGTGCGCCAATGTTCCACCAATATTTCCGCCACCGATTAGAGCGATTTTTTTACGTTTTATTGTCATTTTATTCTCCTTTAGAGTTCAGAGTCCAGAGTTCGGAGTTCAGTATGTTAAACCGAACTCTGAACTCCGAACTCTGACAACTATTTAACTATTCATCGAATCAAAGAAATCATTATTAGTCTTAGAAGCCCTTAGTTTATCAATAAGGAATTCACTTGCCTCAACTGCGCCCATAGGCTGCAATATCCTGCGAAGCACCCACATTTTCTGTAAGATTTCCTTAGAAACTAATAGCTCTTCTTTACGCGTTCCAGATTTAGCAATATCAATTGCCGGGAATATACGTTTATCAGCAAGTTTGCGCTCAAGCACTATTTCAGAGTTACCAGTACCTTTGAATTCTTCAAAAATTACTTCATCCATACGCGAACCGGTATCAACCAATGCAGTTGCTATAATAGTAAGTGAACCGCCAAATTCTATATTACGTGCAGCACCGAAGAATCTTTTTGGCCTTTGCAGGGCATTTGAATCCACACCACCTGATAATACTTTTCCAGAAGAAGGTATACATGTGTTATAAGCGCGCGCAAGACGAGTTATTGAATCAAGCAATATAATAACATCTTTTTTATGCTCAACTAGTCTTTTAGCTTTTTCTATAACCATTTCAGCAACTTGCACGTGACGTGAAGCAGGCTCATCGAAAGTTGAACTTATCACTTCACCTTTTACAGTACGTGACATATCAGTTACTTCTTCCGGGCGCTCATCAATAAGTAGCACTATTAAAACGGCATCAGGATGATTTTCTGTAATAGCCTGGGCTATATTCTTCAAAATCATGGTTTTACCAGAGCGAGGAGGCGCAACAACAAGCGCCCTTTGGCCTTTTCCAAGTGGAGTTATAAGGTCTATAACACGGGTTGATATATCTTTTATGGTAGGGTCTTGCCTTTCCAGTTCGAATTTTTCTTCTGGATATAGAGGCGTAAGGTTATCGAAATTTATACGGTGACGGGAGCTTTCCGGCTCACTACCATTTATTTCCGTAACTTTAAGAAGCGCAAAATAACGCTCGCCACGTTTAGGAGAGCGTGTTTCACCGCTTACAGTATCACCAGTCCTAAGGCCAAAGCGCTTTATCTGGCTTGGCGATACATAAATATCATCCGGGCCGGCAAGATAACTTGCTTCAGGAGAGCGCAAGAATCCGAAACCATCTTGCAATATTTCAATTACTCCCTCGCCTTTTATGATACCGCCAGTTTGAGCAACTACTTTTAATATAAGGAAAATAAGGTCCTGACGCAGCATGCCGCCAGCATTTTCAATGCCGTTTTTTTCAGCAAGTTCTAATAATTCAGGGGAGCTTTTTCTTTTTAAATCCTTAAGGTTAAGGACAACGCCTTCATTCCTTAAATCACGCCCTTCTTCTTCCCAATCATCTTCATGATCTGTACTGGTAAAATCTTCGTTTACTACATCGTTCTTTTTAATATTTTCTTCTTCTGACATGAATCTACCGTGTGTTTGTGATTTTATTAAATATATGATTTTAAAAAATTAAATATTTTATGGGGATTTTTTGATAATTAAAATAGGTAAGGAAACCTGAATTGATGTAACGAGCTTCTAGCAATTATAAGGGGAAGTGTCAAATTATATTTTATTTAAACAGTTATCAGAGTTCAGAATTCAGAGTTCAGTTTTAAACCTGAACTCTGAATTCTGATAACTAAATCAAAACGGCTTCATAACCGCTAGTAATACTATCGCTATCATAAGAACAGTAGGCACTTCATTTAAAATTTTATAAAAACGTTTTGAATGTTTATTTTCACCTCTTAAAAATGCTTTCCTATATCTAGCCATCATACCGTGCGCTGCGAACATAAGGATTAACAAGCCTACTTTTGCATGGAACCAGTGACCATTTATGCTTGAATCCAATGTTTTAGTTATATAAATAAGCAGGATACCAAATATAAGAGTAGCTATCATTGCCGGGTTTATTATAAGCCTTAGCAGCCGCCTTTCCATTATTTTAAGGGTTTCATCAAGCTCCCCGCCTTGCTTTGCATCAACATGATACACATAAAGCCTTGGCAGATATAACATTCCTGCCATCCATGCGATTAGTGATATTATATGAAGGGATTTTATTAATAGGTAATATTCGGTCATTATTAACCCTTTTATTATATTTAGTAGCTAATTGGCATTAGGCGCTATAGCAGCGTTGGAAACGCACTGCAAACCTTTATTTCTGGTGGTTAAACAACGCATGCGCTACAGAATAAATAATTGGCAAGCATATAACAAGAGTTAGATGCGACCAATGCCAGAATTCATGTATAAACCTTTACACTCCCTCCAATCCCGCGCAAGTGAAGAGGGCGGATTCTTATCGGACAGCAGCGCATCACAGAGTCTAAATACTATAAACCACCTGTCCGGCAACTATGGTTTTTATAGCCCTGCCTTTAACTTTATAGCTGCTAAAAGGCGCATTTTTGGATTTACTTGAGAATTCTTCCGGCCTAATTTCCCAGGATTTATCTATATCAATTAATGTGAAATCGGCAGGCAGGCCTTTTTTAATCCGCCCCAATTCCTTTTTGCCTATTATATCAGCCGCTTTATAGGTCATTTTACCCAGCACATTTTCAAGGCTCATGAGGCCCTTATGATATAAATCCAGCGATAATGGCAGCATGGTTTCTAAGCCAACAATTCCGAATGATGCATCTGAAATATGCACGCATTTTGTTGCCTGGTCGTGCGGGGCGTGGTCTGTGGCGATTGCGTCGATTGTGCCATCCATAAGCCCGGCTATAATCGCCAGCCTGTCTTCTTCGCGGCGAAGTGGTGGGTTCATTTTTGCCATAGTATCAAATTCCAGCACGGCATCTTCGGTCATCATGAAATGATGTGGCGCAGCTTCGCAGGTAACGTTTAAGCCTTTAGCCTTGGCACTTCGCACCGCTTCAATTGCCTGGTGTGTGGATATATGCAGCACATGGTAACGCGCATTTGTAAGTTCCAGCAGTAAAAGGTCGCGCGCAACTATTATTGCCTCAGATGCATTTGGAACGCCTTTCACATTCAGTTGCTTAGATATTTTTCCCTCATTAATGCAGCCGCCATCAGAAAGGTTTAAATCTTCCGCATGTTGGGAGATAAGCATATCAAGGCTTGCAGCTTTTTCCATAGCGCGGCGCATTACCAGCGAGTTCATAACCGGCTTGCCATCATCACTAAAGCCGATAACACCAGCTTCTTTCAGCGCCTCCATATCCACAAGTTCATTTCCCGCCAGGCCTTTTGTGATTGATGCGTAGCTGAAAACTCTTGCGTAACTTTCATTTTCCACAGCGCGGGTAAGCTCAGCAAGAACACTTACGCTATCAATTGCAGGAGTTGTGTTTGCCATGCATACAGTGGTGGTAACACCCCCTGCAGCTGCAGATTTGGTTCCGGTTACAATATCTTCCTTATGGGTTTGGCCTGGCGTGCGGAAATGCACCTGTATATCAAGCAGGCCGGGGCAAAGCACATGGCCTTCGCAATCTATTATGCTTGCATCATCTGGGTAGCCATTTGTAAATATAGTGCCAAAATCTATAACTATGCCATTTTCTACCAGCACATCCCCCAGTTTATCAAAAGAAGTTTCGGGATTAACTATCCGCGCATTTTTGAAAATGGTTTTTTGGGAATAGTTTTTTATAATTTTAGAGAATTTTTGCACTATATATTCCTTAATATTTATTAATTCTAAATTCTGATATCAGTTTTAAAGTGGCAGCTTTATTATTACCTTAAGGCCGCCAAGATTGCTATTTTCCAGGGTGATTTCCCCGCCATAACTTACAATAATATCCCGCGCAATGGCAAGGCCAAGCCCGGTGCCGCCTTTATCAAGGTTACGCCCGCTATCTAACCGGAAAAACGGCTTAAACACCTCTTCGCGCTTTGCTTTTGCGATTCCAGGGCCATCATCATCAACAGTTATATAGGCATATTTTTCCGAAGCGCTGCTGGCAATTGCCACGTAGTTACCATATTTAAGTGCGTTGTCCACAATATTGGTAATTGCGCGGCGTAAGGAATTCACATTCACTTGCAGGCTTATGCCGCTTTGGGTGTGGATATCAATTTTCTTGTTAAGGTTTCGGTAGCCAACCACAATGCTGCGCAAAATATCAGCAACATTTACATTGCTATCTATAACCCGTTCTTTTCCTTTGGCAAAATCAAGATATTCCTGCACCATTTTTTCCATTTCAACAATATCCTGCTGGAGTTCATCTATCTCTGATGATTTATCCATAAGGGCAAGTTGCAATTTCATACGGGTTAGCGGTGTTTTAAGGTCGTGCGAAACCCCTGCCAGCATTTCTGTGCGTTGCTCTACCTGGCGGTTTATGCGTTCTTTCATATCTATGAAAGCCTGCGCCGCCTGCCGCACTTCCATTGCGCCGGAAGGTTTGAAGTTAGGTATATCCTGCCCGCGCCCGAATTTTTCCGCAACCTCTGCAAGTTTAGTAATAGAACGTACCTGGGTGCGCATAAATAATAAGGCGATTATTACAAAGATAATTGCTGTTCCAAGCATCCATAAAATAAAAATATAAGTTGTAGGGGTGAAAATACTGCGTCTTGGTGCGCTTATCTGCACCACATCCGTATCAACCTGCGTTTCAATAACAATCCTGGAATCCCGCCCCATAATGTATATACTGTATTTCCGCGGCGTTAGCCTGTAATGTAATTCATCCCGCAATTGGCTAAAATCAAATCTTTCAGGAAATATTTTTTCAGTAATAAACTTATCGGGCAATATTTTCACTTCAAGATCTAGTGAAGAACTTTGCACCATATTAATAAAATCCTGCCTGGGAGCGCCATAAGTCTGCTCAATTCCGCGCACGATCATCTCCACCTCGCCTGCAAGGGAAGAGGCCATGCGCTTGCTCACACCGCTCCAATGGCGTTCATAAAATATATAAACGGCCACAAGCTGTATGATAATATTAGGTAATAATATTATCAGCAGGAACCTGCGGAAGAGTGATTGCGGAAGGAATTTTTTAAAAAATTTTAACATAGGCGGTAGAATACTGGAATATTGAGAATCTGCAAATTAATAGTAAACGGTGTAACGGTTTAATAGTGTAACGGAAAGAAGGGGCGTCTCTTTTCTTTGTACCGTTACACTGTTAAACCGTTATACTATTGCACCGTTACACTCACTTGACAAAATAATAACTAAAAAAGCTTGCCCGTAGGCTTTCTTGATATTATCTTCCCACTTGAATAAAATTAAAGGGCCTAAAATGCAGCAATATAAAGGTTGGGATGAGTTCCATAGTAAACCTGTTGAACAAAAGATTCCTCTTTTCCGTAAAGAGGGTGAAATTTTTGACGTACTTTATGCCCAGCAATTCACCAGGGCGGAGCTTGAGTATTTATTCCTGATAGCCGACCGCATACGCAATATTTCCAAAACCCGAAACGGTATGCGCTTTCTTGGCAGCTTACTAGATGATAAACGCGCAATGCTATTTTTTGTGCAGCCTTCAACCAGAACCTTCCTTTCATTCCAAAACGCCTGCCATATTTTAGGCATGAAAACTTCTGAAATACGTGACGCTTCCACTTCTTCGGAAGTAAAAGGGGAATCTACCGAAGATATGATACGTACTTTTTCAAGCTATGTAGATTTGATAATTGTAAGGCATTATAATGAAGGCTTTGCCGAAAAGGCTGCCTGGGCGTTAAATACCCATGCCAGCCGCCCGGTGTCTGTAATAAATGGCGGTTCAGGAAAAGACCAGCACCCAACCCAGGCGCTTCTTGATATTTATACATTGGAACGCGCATTCCGCAATATTGGAGGCATTAACGGCAAGAAAATTGCAATGGTGGGCGATTTAAACCGTGGCCGTACAGTGCGCTCGTTATGCCAGTTATTATCCTTATATGAAGATGTGGAGTTTTTCTTTGTAGCGCCGGAAAAATTTGCAATGCGCGGCGATATACTTGATGCTCTGAAAACAAAAAATATTAAATATACATTAACTGAAGATTTCCAATCCGTTATTCCAAAAGCAGATGCCATATATTCAACCCGGCTGCAGGATGAATATGATATTGAGGCGGAATCAAATGCTATTGATTATACGCATTTTTATTTCAAGGAAGAGTATTTATCAATGCTTGGCAAGAATTCGGTAATATTGCACCCTTTCCCACGCCGCAATGAAATAGCAGTAGCGGTAGATAAAGACCCGCGCGCTTTATACTGGAAACAGGCCAGGAATGGCATGTGGGTGCGCATGGCTTTGATATTGAAATTATTTGGACGGGAAAATGAGGCGTTTAATTTTGCTTAAATGGGAATAGGCGGAGTGCCACCAATTCGAAAGTAAACCGTGTTATTTCTAACAATATATATTAATTTATATATTTATATTATCTATATATAGATAGGCTTCGCCTAAAATAGCGCAGGTATTACAATATATTGTTAAATTTTATGAATCCGAAAAATAACGATGCAGAAATGAAAATGGTAAATGCTATAATAACCTGAGTTCTGGATGGCATCCAGAAGCAAGTTATTGATATAGAAGAATGTCCTTGCGCCCCCTCTCCCTTGAGGGAGAGGGAATTCCTTTCCTAATTTTCATTAGAAGACCATAACCCGCATCGCCTCCCTATCAAAAACTCATACCAATTCCATATCTTTGACGAAGGTTATCGTGCATCGGTCTTACAAAATTAGCGAACCTTCGATGTAATTAAATATAAGTAAACTTTATTTCATCACTTCTCGGCTTCACCTAGATTTACTAGGCTAAGATTTTGTTCGCCTTGCACTCCTACTTCGTCTTTGATATGGAAACGGTATCAGGCTATAATAGAAATGAAAAGTTGAAACAGCCCTCCCAAACCGGGGCTGTTTTTTTACCGTTATTATCTCCTTGTCGCCTGATCGAAAAAGCCGCCATCATCGAAATGTTTTTTCTGAACCGCTTTCCAACCACCGAAATCCTGAATTGTCAGTAAATCAGTTTTTGGGAAAAGATGTGCATATTTTGCCGCTACAGTAGCATCACTTGGCCTGTAGTAATTTTTAGCAATAATTTCCTGCGCTTCAGGTGAATATAGGTAATTTAGATATTCACGTGCAGCATCAAGAGTGCCTTTTTTATTCGCAACTTTATCCACCACAGTAACTGGAGGCTCAGCAATAATGCTGATAGATGGCACTATAATATCAAACTTATCTTTACCAAGCTCATTAACGGCAAGGTACGCTTCATTTTCCCAAGCTAATAACACATCACCAATACCGCGCTGAACGAAAGTAGTAGTAGCACCGCGCGCGCCAGTATCAAATACCGGAACATTGGCATATAGTTTTTTCAGGAAATCCTGCGCCTTTGCTTCATCATTATTAAATTGCTTTAATGCATAGCCATAAGCTGCCAGATGGTTCCATCTCGCGCCGCCAGAAGTTTTCGGGTTTGGGGTTATAACCTGAACGCCATCTTTTACTAAGTCGCCCCAATCCTTAATCTGCTTCGGGTTACCTTTTTTAACTAGGAACACGATTGTAGAGGTATAAGGCGAGCTATTATTCGGGAATTTTTCCTGCCAGTTTAAGGGAAGGAGCTTTCCTTTTTCCGCAATAGCATCAATATCATAAGCAAGTGCAAGCGTTACAACATCCGCCTGAAGCCCATCAATAACACCACGCGCCTGTTTGCCGGAGCCGCCATGCGATTGTTTTACAATAATGTCGTTTCCGCTTTTTTCCTTCCAGTGCTTTACGAATAATGTATTATATTCTTCATATAATTCACGGGTTGGGTCGTAAGAAACATTTAGTAATTCTTGTTTTTTCTCCGCAGCATTTGCAAGGCCGGCTGTAAGCAGAACCGATGCAAAGCCTGTGAGTAATAGTTTTTTTATGTTCATTTGTATCTCCTTTTATTGGGGTTTTGGGTGCCGGGTGCTAGGTTCTGGATTAGGAATTCCCTAGTCCCCAGAACCCAACACCAAGTCCCTTTATATTTAGAACCTAAGCTGCACCCTGCTTAAAATTGCATGTTCAGGGGCGCGGTCTGCGCCAGCAGCAGCCCCACCATCAAATTGGGTGTAGTTATAGTTAGTAGCAAGTTTTAAATTTTCGCTCCAGTACCAGTTAAGTCCACCAGCATAAGATGTAGCTTTTCTAGCTGATGTATTAATGCTTGCAAAAGTTGGAAATGCAGCGTCATCAATTTTTAATTCACCTGCACGCGCCACTAATTCCACAGCACCCCAATTTCCTTCAGAAGGCTTGAAATTATTAGCAGGTTTAACACCGCCACTATAACTTACATCCTCACCTGTAAGAACATAAGAGGCAGCCACGTTCCAGGCAGTATTTTGCAATTCTTCCCTTACCGCGCCAAGTGCTACATTCTGGTTGGATATCGCGTATTCTGCCAATAATCCCTTATTGCCCGAATACCAGTAAGCCTGCGGAGAAAGTCTCCATTGCTCACCACTTGCATAAGCTGCGCTATCATATCTGAAGAATGTATTCTGCCCAGGCGTTGCATAGCTTGGTAAGATTCTGTTATTATTGGTAGAATCTATATAACGTCCCTCACGGTCACCAACGCTTCCACCAACGCCCAAGCCTAAACCTTGCAATGTAACCAAGCTTGAATTTCGGAACGGTTTTGCAAATATGCGTCCGGCAAAATCTTTCTTATCATCAGAATCACCATCAGCGCTACCAAGATCTGTTCCGCCATTAAATATACCAGCCTGGTATTCAAGCACATCCGGCAATATCTCTCCAGCAAGCTGCACACCTATATCGCGGCTTGGTGCCAGGCTTGCAGCAAACCCGCGCTCTGTAAATAATGTATCCGGGTCGGATTGTAATTGCTCAAGGCCAATTGGCGGCTTGAATTTACCAACGCGGGCTTTGAATGCATTATTGAATTTATATTCACCATAGGCATCAACAGTTTTAGTTGCTGTGCCAGCAAAATCAGGTACGAAATAAAGTAAAGCATCCCCGCTTTTAAATGTTAATATTGGACGGGCGCGGCGTACTAAAAACTCATTCTTTAGGTTACTTGCATTTACAGCGCTTGAATCATTAATAAAGCTGCGGTTATCAATCTGGAACAGGCCATGCACTTCCAGTTGGTATTTTTTATCTGGTGATGCTATAGCCAAGCCCTTCTTACCAAGCTCTACACTGACAGATTTTTCCGTAGTGGTAGCTGCTTTTTCATTATTCACTTCCTGTT
>DITJ01000020.1 GCA_002422795.1 Alphaproteobacteria bacterium UBA6187
ATTCTACTATATCTTGCTGCAAATGCTGTTTTTCTGCGATACGGTGCTCACGTATGTCTATATACGCTGCGCTCCGTTTCTCAAAAAACACCATTTTCGCTACGTTATAGCGAATTTGCTAACAGTGCCTAATAAAATATCGCGTGCCAAACCCCAATTTTTCCTGTAATAACACCGCAAAATAAGGAAATATAATGGCACTCCCGGTAATTTTAAGTATTCAAGAATTAATCATAAACTTTGTTTAGCAAAATCACCAGGAAAGTAACTAATTATTTACATAAATTCATTTGAATGTTAAGATATAATTAATATATTAATTTTTGTTAATAGTTTATTAAGGATTCATTATGAGTAATGAGCATAATTATTCTGGTATTGCAGCAGATGTAGTTAATATAGACCTTGAACAAGGATTAGAATTGCCACTCCAGGGACCTGCTGCGCCACGCGTACAAAATGCAGCAGAAGACCTGATAAATACAAAGAAAACAAACCTCAGAGGATATTTCGATAGTGTTTATTCTTGTGAATCGGCACACAAAGATACCAGAATAAGCGATGTAGTTTTCTTACTTAGGGATATAGATAGCACCATTGACCCAGAAACAGCTCAGAATCCACCGGCAGATCCAAGCGCATTATATATTTATTTCGTGGTAGCGATTCTACAAGAATGGCTGCCAGCCCACCAACAGAAGCATTGAGTACAAAAGCTGAAGTTTTAAATTATTACACGCAGTATATACCCGATATTCTTTATAAAGCGGTGCATGGCCGTTACCCGGAAGGCAGGGGTGCGGCAGTTCATGGGCAGGCAGATGATGCGCCGATAGCGCCATTAAAAAGACAGGAATTACAGGATATTTATACACAATTAGGTAAAGATATAAATGAGCCTTTACTTGAGCTTGATAAACTTAGGATTCTAAAAGATGCGGGAACACCAACGCTTTGCGAAAGAATAGGGAAGGAAGCCAGCAATATACATAATAAAAGCAAGGATCTTTCAATATATAAGAGTTCAGCAGGGTTGGCAGCAAGGATGGGAGGCACTGCAAATTTAATATTTTCATTAACAACAGATCATATTGGCGACACTGCGTATGAGCATGCTAATAGTATCACAGGTGCTATTATTCTTGGTATGGCTGCTCCATATTACGGGATCCTAGCATTAGGATATGCACGTAATCTGGTAAAAAACACAGCCTTATCTTTAACTGAAAATTTATCAAGAGATATAGTAGCACCTCAACAAGATGCAATACCAACACGCGCGGTAATGTTTAATGAATTGGTTGAGCAAGCCCCTGTGATTTCGCAAGTGCTTGATAATGCAAACACATTACCACGTCCTTCAGGTGTAAATGTAGATATGTCATGGCAATCAAAAAACAGTTTTGGAATTACTTCTAGAGGCAGTTTTACAGATGGTATCAATTCCAGGAGAGAAAATGACGCAATGGAAATTTACTAGTAATTAGAAGGAAGAACTATCTTCTTCCTGCTAAACATAACCCAATAAAAATATACCGTGCTAAAGCCAATGTTTTGTTGTATTAATACCGCAGAAAATAAGTAAGAAAGTTGAAATTAGAAGTAAGAATGAATAACTTCTTATACTAATCCATTATTTTAATGGCATTAATTGTTCCGTCATTGCGAGCAGCAAAGCTGCGTGGCAATCCAGAAAATATTAATGTAAACAACTTACTGCAATATCTTCTGGATTGCCACGCCACTTTCGTGGCTCGCAATGACGTAGCATTGAATGTTATTTTAGATATAATATTACTTCCTAACCCCCAGTCCCAAGACCCTATAATGGCACTCCCGGTAATTTTAAGCATTCACGAAGCATATGTAACATTTGGTGGGAAACCGCTTTTTAATGGCTTATCATTTGCGATACACCAAGGTGAGAAAATCTGCCTTGTCGGAAAAAACGGTGTTGGAAAAACCACGCTCATGCACATGATAACCGGCACTAAGGATTTAGATGGCGGCACAAGGTGGCAGACGGCTGGCTCTACTATTGGCTATTTGCAGCAACATACAGAAATAACTCCACAGCAAACCGTATTTGATTATATTTTTTCTGGCCTGCGTCCGGAAAAGCAGAATGATATCTACCTTTATATGGTGGAAATGGTAACTGAGCCTTTCGAACTTGACCCCACCGCAAAAATGGGAACTTTATCAGGTGGTCAGGTGCGCAGGGCTGCGCTGGCACGCTCATTAATTGAAGAGCCGGATGTTTTGCTTCTGGATGAGCCAACTAACCACCTAGACCTTGGCGCAACACTCTGGCTTGAGGAGTATTTAAAAACCTATAAAGGCGCGCTGCTTTGTATAAGCCATGATAAAACTTTCCTTGCGAATATATCACAAAAAATCTTCTGGCTGGATAGGGGAAATATCCGCATTTGCCCGAAAGGTTTCGGGTATTTTGATGAATGGTCGGAAATGCTGCTGGAGCAGGAAGAGCGCGAACTCAGGAACCGCGAACGCTCCCTTGCCATTGAAGTTGAATGGGCCAGCCGCGGTGTGAAAGCCCGCCGCAAGCGTAATATGCGCCGCGTTGCCGATATGCAGGCTGAACGGGAACGCCTAAAAGCTGATAAAAGCCAGTTTAACCGCGCCATCCAGAAAATTGAAATGCAGCCAATTGAAGACCCTGCAATCTCATCAAAGATAGTTGTAGAGTTTTATAAGGTTAGTAAGGTTTTTGGTGGGGAAAAAGAAATAACCAGCAAGAATTCTGAAGTAGGGAATGATGATGGCTCTAACTTCATTCCAGCCATTGGCTCGAAAGTAATACTCAACAAATTCAACCTGCGTGTTATGCGCGGCGACCGCATTGGAATACTCGGCAAAAACGGCTCCGGCAAAACTAGTTTCCTTAAACTACTCCTTGGTGAAATTGAGCCTGATGCCGGAAAGATCAAACTCGCCAAGAATATTGAGATTTCCTATTTCGACCAGAAACGCCGTGACCTTGATGATGATAATACTTTATGGAGTACGCTTTGCCCTACAGGCGGCGACCATGTGGATGTATTCGGCAAACCGCGCCATGTATGCGGTTATTTGAAAGATTTCATGTTTGACCCGAAATCTGTACGCGATAGGGTCGGCACATTATCCGGCGGGCAAAAAAACCGCCTGATGCTGGCTAAAATCCTTGCTAACCCTGGCAATTTCCTGATTCTGGATGAACCTACCAATGATTTGGATATGGATACGCTGGAAATGCTTGAGGAAATTTTGTCGCAGTATAAGGGTACATTATTTGTAGTAAGCCATGATCGCGACTTCCTCGACCAGACAGTTTCTAAAATCCTGGCTTTTGAAGGCAATGGAAAGGTAGAAGGCTTTGTAGGTGGATATACTGATTATCTTGCCGCGACGGGACTGGGAAATTTAGAAGAAGTAAGAAGTAAGAAATCAGAAGTTAGAAGCAAGCAAAACCAGCCTTCCACAATTGAAGAAAAGGATGTTTCCGATAACACTTCTAACTCACCTAAAAAACTCTCCTACAAACTTCAATTTGAACTGGATAACCTTCCGGCCAAAATTTCCACTTTAGAAAAAGAACTGGCTGAACTTAACCACGCCCTTTCTAACCCTAATTTATATATGGAAAATCCTGAAGAATTTGATAAATCCTCGCGCCGCCTTGGGCGCAAACAGGACGAACTGGAAGCCGCAGAACTACGCTGGCTGGAGCTTGAGGAAATGCGGAATAACCCGGTTTAATATTGCGTTGGCTTGGGTCTCGTAACCTCGTAACTTGCCAAACCTTCGTAATGAGAATGTTGGCTTTTATACCATTTTCATATCAAAGACGAAGTGGGAGTGCGAGGCGAACAAAATTTTAGCCTAGTAAACCTAGGTGGATTTTGTAAGACCGATGCACGACAACCTTCGTCAAAGATATGGAATTGGTATTACATCGATATAGCATTTCAAGCTTGGAGTTGCCGTTGCAATCGTCATTGCGAGCCATGAAATAGCGCGGCAATCCAGAATATTACGTAACATATAGTGTTCTCGCCTTTCAATAATAATATGAAATCAAGGCGAAGAAGAGCTAAATGAGGCGATGATTAGCGAATGATTGCTGAAAATGGGAAATACTATACACAGTTTGTTAATGTTTTACTAGATTGCCACGCTTCGCTCGCAATGGCGTGAATTCCTGCAATTTCAAACCTGAAATACCAAAGTATCGGGGTGCGCTTCAACAAATGCCATGCGTTCACGCGCACTTATGCGTTGCGTAACCACCAAAACCACAAGTTTTCAGTGCGTTATGTAACGCTGCCAAATTGTATTTACGAAATAAAGCATATAAAGTTGAAATAATTATGCATTTATAAAAAATACACTTGATTTTATATACAAGTTTGTCTAAAAGGACGTACCCGGTTACTTAGTAACCTTTGGCCCCTTCGTCTAGCGGTTAGGACGCCAGGTTTTCATCCTGGTAGCACGAGTTCGATTCTCGTAGGGGTCACCATCTCACGCTATAATTGCGTCTAACGCCGTCTAAAAAAGCTTGATTTTCCAACGTTTTCATCCTATTGTTTGTCTAAACACGTCCAAAGAAGTTTAACCAAATCTAATGATTTTGGGGAAACATTTGGGGAAATAAATAATTTAGGCGGAAAATGTATCCCCACGCGAAATTATCAGAAAAACAACTAGCGCAAGCTAAACCTAAGGATAAACCCTATAAGCTAAGTGTTGGCGGCGCTTTATTTGTTTTAGTTAGCCCTGGCGGTGGGAAACATTGGCGTTTTAAATATCGTTTTTTAGGGAAAGAAAAATCCTTATCTATTGGAATGTTTCCCCAAATATCAATGAAAATGGCTATAGAAGCAAGAGACAGGGCTAGAAAGCAGCTATCTGAAGGCATTGATCCTGGTGCAGTAAAGCAAGAAAACCTAAAGAAACTACGTAAACCAGCAAATCTTAAATCGCAGTTTCGTATAGAAATATCAGAAGATGGTAAGCTTACCATAGAAACCGATATAAAAATTATAACTCTCACACATGCCCAAACAAAAGCTTTGCATTTATTTTTAAATGCATCACCCCTAACATCAAGCGAGGTTTAATATGAAACTAACCGCAATAGCGCTGAAAAATGCAAAACCTAAAGATAAAATATATCGTTTATTTGATGGTGGTGGGCTTTATTTAGAAATTACCCCTGCTGGGGGCACATATTGGCGGTATAAGTATCGCTTTAATGGGAAAGAAAAGCGTATGGCTTTTGGGGTTTATCCTGATATATCCTTGCAGGATGCCAGGGAAAAAAGACGCCTTGCAAAGAAAACACTGGATGAAGGTTTTGATCCTTCAGAGCAAAAGAAGCTGGAAAAGATTGAACGTAAAGCCAATTACGAAAACAACTTTGAAAATATAGCCCGCGAATGGCATAAGCAAAAACTTCACACCTGGAACCCGACCCACGCCGATAATATAATGAAGCGTTTTGAGGTAAATATTTTCCCTTATATCGGGCAAAGGCCAATCAAGGAAATTAAGCCTGCTGAATTATTACAGGCTGTAAAGATTCTGGAAACCAAAGGCAACAGGGATTTAGCGCATAGGGTAATGCAGCAATGCGCCCAGATATTCCGTTATGCTATTGCAACAAGCAGGGCTGAAAACGATATCACCCTCAGCCTTAAAGGAGCACTCCAGCCAGCCGCAACGGAACATATGGCTTACCTTACTGAAGCCGAACTTCCGGCATTCCTGCAAAAATTAGAACGTTATGAAGATTTTGGCGGTAGCATCCTTACAAAGCTTGCCTTTAAGCTGCTTGTGCTTACATTCCTGCGTAGCTCAGAAATCAGGGGTAAGTTTGACAAGAAAACCAAAGCAATTTTCCCTGCCAGATGGAGCGAAATAGATTTTGAAAAAGCACAATGGCGCGTTCCAGCGGAACGTATGAAGATGAAGGAACAACATATTGTGCCACTGGCAAGGCAGGCCATAGAAATATTAAGGCAAATCCAGGAAATTACAGGTGGCCATTATGATAATTATATCCTGCCAAGCCAACATAACCCGCGCCAGGTAATGAGCGAAAATACTTTCTTGCGCGTTATTGATGTTCTTGGCTATAAAGGTAACGCAACTGCACATGGATTCCGCTCTACCGCTTCCACAATCCTAAACGAACGTGGCTACCGGGCTGATGTTATAGAGCGCCAGCTTGCTCATTGCGAACGTAACCAGATACGCGCTGCTTATAACCATGCTGAATATTTGCCGGAACGTACTGCGATGATGCAGGATTGGGCGGATTATATAGATTTTGCTAGGCAAGGTGGTAAGGTTATACAGGGGAAGTTTGCAATTAAATAATTAAAGGTAAGGAATTATGAATAGGAATCAAAAAATAAATTTCATTATAAATGAGAAATATAAATACCCTTTCATAGTAGAGATAAAGAGTAGAATTGCTGATCCTGAGATAGAACAGGCGGCAAATGACGACCTTGCAAAACTTAGGCTAGAGCCAGATGAAGTAATTGATAAAGAATATGAAGAGCGGCTGGTAAGTGCCAATAATGATATATTTATAAATGCTTTATGTTCTAATGAAGATTTGAAATCATGGGCAGAAGAAGACTACTGGACAATAAATGAAGCGGCATGGCTGCATGTAGGAGTTAATCCAAATTCAATAAATAATTCAGTCATATCAGAATATAATGAACATTTACTGTATATTCAGGAATATTTAGAAATTAAAAATAAATTAGATAGGGCGCAAGGTGCATGGAAATTAAGAGAATTTTGTATTACTGCAAAAACCAAGCCTTTAAGTTTTATAGAATGGGGTAAAGATAAGAAGCGCCCTTTTCCTAAAGAATTAGAAAAACTAGTAAAAAAGCAATTTAAGCTCGTAAAAGAAACTAAAAATACAAATTTAACACAAAAAGATAAAAAAAGAGGTAATGGAAGCCAAACTCAAAGGCAAAATAACAATCTATTGCTGCTTGTAAATTACTTTGCTGAATATATAGCAGATCAAAAATGTATACCATATGACTATAAAAATTATGTGGGTATGGCTGAAGAATTACGCGAAATATCAGGAGATATTATTGGATTATCAACTATTAAAAGATATTTAGAAGAAGGAATGCGTATCGCAGAATCTCGCGATGATACCAAATAATTAGAGAAAATCTTTTCTAATTTTTTCTAATTAGAAATTTACACCACATTATACCTTATAAGATTGCACAAGACGCACTTAATACTTATTGGAGCAATAAATTATGAGTATAAATCAACTACCACAAACTGGATATTTTCGTATCTGGCAAATCATTGGCGATAAAAAAGCCAATCCCCCCATACCACCTTTAATACCAGTCAGTGCTGCCACATGGTGGAATAAAGTCCGCACTGGTCACTATCCGCAACCTGTGAAACTTGGGCCTCGCATCACTGCGTGGCGGGTAGAGGACATTCTTAAACTTATAGAAAATGGAATTTAATAGGTAACGAATTAAATATAATGGGAGGAAATAATGAGTAACAGCTTGGATGAAGAGTTAAACGGTAACGTTACATCAGCTAATGATAAATCAACAAAGTTGCCAGCAATGTATATTTTTGTGAATGATGAAATAAGCGATATGCAAGATTTTACTTTGGAAGAAGTAGGAGCGTTTTATCTTCTGAAGTTACATGCTTGGCGTAATAAGGGAGTTATTGCAGATAATGATGACGTAATTGTTCGTTATTTAAACTGTAAGTCCAAAAGAACTTGGAAGAAACTTCGGGAAAAGTTAGCTCAAAAATTAATCTTTCTTGAAGGAAGTATAACGATGGGTCACATGATGCATAGTTATAATATCACCTTAGAAAAGCATAAAGCTAATATTAGAAATGGCAGTGTTGGTGGAAAAGCAAATGCAAAGAACCGAAAAAAAGAAAAGGAAAGCAAACCTTATAATGACTCAGAACCTTTTATAAACGGGCTAGCAGCGAAATTTAAGCAACCAGACCTATAATTAAAATAAAAAGTAAAAATACAATCTATATAAATATAAAAGTAATTTTACTATGACATGTAATCTTAAAAGGTACTCCCTGAAGCCCCTCCCTTGAGGGTCACGCAAAGTCCCGGTTTATGTTTAGATATACGGCATAAACAAGGGGTTGCGGTGTTTTTTGGAATTGGGGCTGGAGAGGCAGTAATGCCAGGTTGTTTCTATATAGGCTTTAATAGGGAAGTTAAAAGATAAATCTTCTTTATTTATGCTTTGTTAATCATGGTCTTATGTAGTCTTTCGACACATTGTCTTGATTGCCTGATGTAAATAAAAAGTAAATTACTACATGCAAAAGGCAAGTTTATGATGCAATACCACATGTTCCGGGACGACAAAGGCGCATTAATCCCCGTTGCTGCAGAAACTGCGGCGGCGCATTTGGATTTGAGTGTTACTCGTTTCAATGATTTAGTGCGGCAAGGTGTTTTGCCTAAAGATGGCCGCGCCAGGTTTGATATTGATGCGGTGCGGATTGCTTACATAAGGCATATACGCGATATTGCAGGTGGCAAGAAATCTGGCGTGGACGCCCCGGAACTCACTGCAGAACGTGCCCGCCTTGCCCGCGCCCAGGCGGATAAAGCGGAAATGGAAGTTGCGGCACTGGAGGGCAAGCTTGTGCCCGCAGAATCTGTTGAAAAAATCTGGACTGCCCTGGCAACTTCCTTCCGCTCCCGCATGGTGGCTATGCCGGGCAAGCTTGCGCACCAGTTGGCAGCAATCCAGAACCCAGCGGAGGCAGAAGCATTTATAAGAAAATCAATTTATGAGGCACTCGATGAACTTAGCAACTTCACCCCGCAGCAATGCGGCGCTGCTATTGATAGCCCGGAAAGTAGCCAGCCGGATGAAACCGCCGCCACTACTCAAAGTGAGCCAGTGGGCGGATAATTACCGCTTCCTAAGCCGCGAATCCAGCGCCGAGCCGGGCCGGTGGTATACCGACCGCGCCCCATACCAGCGCGGCATGATGGATGCGGTGAACGATCCTAAAGTGGAATCTGTGGTGATAATGTCCGCCGCGCAAGTGGGTAAAACGGAAATTATCAATAATATTATTGGCTATTTTATCCATCAAGACCCGTCCCCAATTCTGCTGTTACAGCCAACTTTGCAGATGGGTGAAGCCTGGAGTAAAGACCGCTTAATGCCCATGGCGCGTGATAGCAAAATATTTGGTGATTTAATCAGCACTGATAAAAAACGCGATGGCGGCAACACTATTTTGCATAAATCTTTCCCTGGCGGGCACATTACTATTGCGGGTGCAAATTCGCCTGCATCCCTTGCCAGCCGCCCTATTCGCATAATTATGATGGATGAAGTAGACCGCTATCCCTTAAGCGCCGGGGAAGAAGGCGATCCGGTAAATCTTGCCCGCAAACGCACCACCACTTTCTGGAACAGGAAAATAGTGATGGTGTCAACCCCCACAATCAAAGGCCAGAGCCGTATTGCTGCCGCTTATGAATCCAGTGATAAACGCCAATACTTTGTACCTTGCCCGCAATGCGGCCACATGCAGGCGTTGGCCTGGAAAGCTGTATCATGGCCGGAAAAGCAGCCGGAAAAAGCACATTATGTTTGCGCTGAAAGTGGCTGCGTGATTACCGATGCGGATAAACCAAAGATGCTAAAAGAAGGCAAATGGATTGCTACCGCTCCATTTGCTGGTACTGCAGGATTTCACCTTAATGAACTTTATAGCCCCTGGGTATCTTTTGCGGAAATTGCCAGTAACTTCCTGGAAGCCAAGAAAATGCCGGAAACGCTCAAAACTTTCACCAACACCGCACTTGCCGAAACCTGGGATGCTGACCAGGAAGGCGAAGGCGTGGAACAACACATACTGCAACAACGCTGCGAAAAATACCGTTATGCACCAAATGGGGTATTGTTCCTCACATGCGGCGTGGACGTACAAAACGACCGTGTTGAAGGCGAAATAATTGGCTGGGGGCGGCAATATGAAAGCTGGTCTGTTGATTACTTCGTTATCCACGGCAACCCCGCCTTGCCCGAAATATGGAACCAGTTGCAGGAAAAATTACAAACAAAAATTACCCATGAATCAGGCGTTAAAATGGGTGTACTCACCACCTGTATTGATTCTGGCGGGCATTATACTGATGAAGTTTATAAATTCTGCACCAGGATAAGGCAGGGCCTGCGCGTGTTTGCGGTGAAAGGTGCATCACAAATGGGTAAAATACTGGTGAGCACGCCAACCAATAATAACCGCTTCCGGGTGAAATTATTCATGGTGGCAACCGATACGGCAAAAGAGCTTATCTATAGCCGCCTGAAAATTGATAAGCCAGGGCCTGGTTATTGCCACTTCCCCGCGCATTATGATGATGAATATTTTAAGCAACTTACTTCAGAAAAATTCGTGCAAAGCTTCGAAAAAGGCCGCACCAAATATTTATGGAAGAAAATGCGCCCGCGCAATGAGGCACTTGATTGCCGTGTTTATAACCTGGCGGCTTATATGCTAACCCCCGTGCAACTCAATATGGTGGAGGCGAGGCTTAAAGCTAGGATTGAAGAGTTTAAGGCGGAAGAGGCTAAAAAAGCAGTTGAAGCTAAGAAAACCGCAGCAATGCTTGCCAAACCAAAGCGTAAATTCAAACAATTTACTTATGAGGAGCTGGTAGCAATGGCTAGGAAAAAGGGGTTCAATATTAGTGATGAAGATTAGTATTAGCGGTTCTGCTTTTATTCCTGCCAATATTATTTATAAGGTGAGTAAATTTTAGCCGAATCAATGCCGCATGATCCAACGCTTACATGGCTTCTGAATCATAATAATAAAGCAGAAGTGAAACCCAAAACCCTAAAAATATACGGCCTGCAATTATATGTTTAACTGGATAGCAAAACCATAATGGCAATCGAAGCCAATAATAAATGCTCCATCAATATTAATGGCGTTATAATAAAAAGGCAGATAACTAGCCAGGATAATGATAATCAAATACCTCAGCATTATTAAACCTGGCCGCACCTTCCGGCTTGCCTTCATAGCGTTTCTGCATAGCAACTGAAACATAACCAGCAACACTATAAGCATGATGTAGTTGTTCGCAAACACGCTGCAAATCCTTCAAATCATCCTGGATGGGCTGGAATTGCTTATTTTTCTTCAGAGATATTAAATCAGTGGTAAGCTTATCAATTGATTTTGATAGTTCTGTTACTGATTTGCTGGATTTTCTACTTAATAAAAACATAGTAATTACACTCCATGTTACTTATAGACTGAAGACTTATAGTCTACATAATTTAAGAATGCAAGGATGGATTTATGCAAGAAAGTTGGACAGAATATCAAAAAATATCGCCTGGAGAGAGGGTTTTCCCAGGAAGACCTTGCCTTTGAATCAGGTTTGCACCGAACATATATAAGCAGTTTGGAACGTGGTAAGCGCAATGCTACTATTGTTGTAATAGGGCAGATTGCAGATGCATTAAAAATTAATCCTGCTTTGCTTTTAGAAATCTCTACTACATATTATTAACCTACCTATTAAAGTCCATTCTAAATATAGTATTTATTTGCAATTATTTAGCAAATTTGATAGCTTGCATCACCTTTAGGTTGCGCAAGGTCTTGATATTTAACATCCATTGCTCATACAACATTAAATATATTTTATAGATATTTTAGAGAATAAATTATGACTGAGCCCACTATTACTTGCCCTAATTGTAAGACTGAAATTAAATTAACTGAGTCTCTAGCTGCTCCCTTGCTTGAAACCACTAGAAAACAATTTGAGCAGCAACTCGCAAAAAAAGATGCTGATATAGCAGCAAGAGAGAAACTTACTCGTGATAAGGAACGAGAACTAACCGATGCTCAAGCGAAACTTGATGAACAAATTGTTGAACAAGTTCAAACACAATTGAAACAAGATCGTATTAAAATCACGGCAGAGGCGGAAAAAAAAGCAAAACAGGCTGTTGCAAATGATTTAGAGCAGAAAGCCTTGGAAGTAACAGAATTAAATAAAGTTCTAAAAAGCCATGAAGAAAAATTGGCGGAAGCACAAAAAGCACAAGCTGAGGTACTTAAAAAGCAACGTGAACTAGATGATGCTAAGCGTGAACTGGAATTGACTGTTGAAAAAGGCATACAAGATGGACTATCTATTACCCGCCAACAAGCTAAGAAAGAAGCTGAAGACGAACAAAA
This sequence comes from Alphaproteobacteria bacterium UBA6187, assembly GCA_002422795.1. Classification (GTDB taxonomy): domain Bacteria; phylum Pseudomonadota; class Alphaproteobacteria; order Rickettsiales; family UBA6187; genus UBA6187. The sequence continues at coordinate 12,292 of DITJ01000020.1, forward strand.
GCTAAAGGTTATGGAAAAAGAGCAAACTATTGCTGCTATGCAAAAACAGATTGAAGATCTTAAACGCCGCGCCGAGCAAGGATCGCAACAATTGCAAGGTGAAGTACAGGAATTAGAGCTTGAAAATCTTCTTAGAATAAAATTCCCTTTAGATATAATTGATCCAGTCCCTAAAGGAGAATTTGGTGGCGATATATTACACCGTGTTAGAAATTCAAGTGGTCAGGTATGCGGCACTATTTTATGGGAATTTAAACGCACAAAAAATTGGAGTGACTCATGGCTTGCAAAACTTCGTGATGATCAGCGCACTGCAAAAGCAGAAGTTGCAGTAATAGTAAGCCAGGCATTGCCAAAAGATATTGAAACCTTCGACATGATAGATAATGTCTGGATAACAAATCCTCGCACTGTATTACCTTTAGCTATGACTTTACGCAAATCTATGATGGATATTACTATAGCGCGACAATCTAATGAAGGGCAGCAAACCAAGACAGAAATGATATATCAGTATCTTACTGGCCCACGTTTTCGTTTGAGAGTTGAGGCTATAGTCGAAGCTTTTTCTACTATGCAGGAAGATCTTGATAAAGAACGGAAAGTAATTATGAAGCAATGGGCAAAACGTCAAAACCAGATTGAACGTGTTATGGAATCAACCGTAGGCATGTATGGCGATTTGCAAGGAATTGCAGGTAAATCTTTAATTGAAATAGAAGGATTGGAATTAAAATCTCTTACTGTTGAGACACTTAGTATTGATGAACTTACTGCTGATGAAAATGCTTAACAATAATATAATTCATATTTAGAGAAAATTAAATGGATAATTATCACGATCCTATTCGGCATTTAAAATATCTAAGGCAATCATTGTCCCAGGATAATGAATCTATAGGGTTCTTTATATCTGCAGGATGCCCGCTTTCAGTCGATATGCCAAAAGGTCAGTGGCCTCTAATTCCAGACGTAAAGAACCTTACCATTTTTATTAACAAACAGTTAGAACAAGATACAAAATATTCTCTTCTTCTAGAAGAATTAACGAAAGCTGAAAAGAGTGCTGAAAATATTGAAGATATATTAAGTTTTCTAAGGAGCTTATTATCCGTTTCTAAGGGAGGAAATGTAAGAGGATTATCTGAAGAAGATTTACTTACTTTAGAGAAAAATATATGCGCTGAAATTGTAAAAAAGCTTGACGTGGCTTTACCTAGTCAAGAAACTCCCTATCATCGTCTTTGTAATTGGATCAGGTCAATAGACAGAAAATCAGCAGTAGAGTTATTTACTACCAATTATGATTTATTGATGGAACAGGCTTTGGAAGATTTAGAGGTTCCATATTTTGATGGCTTTGTTGGAGCTAGAAGATCTTTTTTTGATCTCAGAGCTGTAGAAGATAACTTGATACCAACTCACTGGTCTAGATTATGGAAAATACACGGGTCAATAAATTGGTATCAGAAAGATATCGACAGTGAAAAGAAAGTATATAGATCTTCTGAAGTAAAGAAAAATGCATCACATTTAATTTATCCATCGCATTTGAAGTATGAAGAAAGCAGAAAGATGCCATACCTCGCTTTAATTGATCAATTAAATAGATTTATTAGAAAGAAATCTTCTTTCTTAATTTTGTCTGGCTACTCATTCAATGATAGCCATTTGAACGATACAATTGTTAATGCACTAAAAGCTAACCCAACCGCAATGGTTTTGGGGCTAATGTATGATAGATATGAAATTGATAGTTCAACAGAAAGATACCCAGAGGCATATAGACTTGCAAAAAAACAGCATAATCTCAATATCTGGACATTTGATAAAGCTATAATTGGAACAAATTTAGGTAAATGGAAGAAAGATCATAAAAAAGAAGATGAAGATTTAGACCTTGTCCAATTTAGTCCTTCTGAGAAAAAATCCGATGGTTCGGATCATTTTGAAGATTTGGTAAAGCTTGGAAATTTTTCTGAATTAACTAACTTTCTGAAAAAAATTATAGGCCCCCTAAGGGAAGATAAGAATGTCAAATAAAGAAACTTATCTTGGTGATGTTCAAGACGTTAATGGGACTACTGTTAGTATTTCCTTATCAAAAGAGTCGCTTACAGGTTTCGTCTATATTGATGGACAAGGATATCGAGCTGGTCAAATAGGTAGCTTTATTAGAATACCTATTGGATTTAATGATTTATTTGGAATCATCAGCAAAGTAGGAGCAAGTGCTGTTCCTGAAAATAAAGTAGAAAACCAAGGTCATGGAAATAGGTGGATGACCATCCAGTTAATAGGTGAAGGTGCAAGAAATGGTGTATTCCAACGCGGCCTTTCTCAATATCCAACCATTGGTGACGAAGTTCATTTGGTATCAGAAAAAGAACTAAAAAATATTTATGGTCAACCAGATGAACCATATTTTGTTAAATTAGGCCATATTTCAAATGCAGATTCAATCCCAGCATTGGTTGATGTAAATAAGCTTATCACCCGTCATTCTGCAATTGTTGGCACAACTGGTTCTGGCAAATCTACAACAGTAGCAAGCATAATGAATGCTTTATCTGATAGTGAGAAATATCCTTCTTCTAGAATAATTATACTGGATCTTCATGGAGAATATGGCCAATCTTTACAGGAAAAGGCTAATATTTATAAAATAAGTACGGATACTTATTCAAAATTAAAAGAAAAAAAGTTGTACATACCATTCTGGGCGTTAAATTTTGAAGAATTATGTGAAATCAGCTTTGGTGAGTTTAATAATGAAAAAGATAAAAACATTGTTATGGAGCGGGTGCAAAAATATAAATTAGAATCCTTAAAGAAATATAAAAGAAAAGGTGCTTCTGCGGATACTCTGAGTGTAGATTCTCCCATTCCATTTAGTATTCATCGCCTATGGCATGAATTATTTATTGAAGTCTTTGGAACTTATTATAAAGGTAGGGGAGGAAATCCAATAGATAATTTGGCATATGAAATTGATGATGATGGAAACGAGTTAAAAGGGAATCCAGAAGAAGGTATTCCTCCGATTTTTAAGAATATCGTAACAGATGCTGGGGAAGAAAAAATTTTTAATTTACCTGGCTCCTTAAATATAGGAAAACAACTTCTGTTACTAGGAACAAAGTTAAGGATCCCTAGGTATGATTTTATTTTTAAGCCTAATGAATGGATGCCAAAACCTGATGGGGAAGTTTTACAAGACCTTGATGGGCTGCTAAAAAACTGGATAGGAAGTGATAAACCAGTTACAATATTGGATCTTTCAGGAGTGCCTGCAGATATACTACAAACAACAATCGGTGTATTACTTAGGTCTTTGTATGAAGCTTTATTTTGGGCTAGAGATTTATCACAAGGTGGCAGACATAGACCTCTATTAATAGTCATGGAAGAAGCGCATATTTATTTGAATGACCAATTCAAGGGTATGGCTTCAAAAATAGTTCAGCGTATTGTTAAAGAGGGACGAAAATATGGAATAAGTGCTATGATAGTAAGCCAGAGACCTTCAGAAATTGATTCCACAATCTTATCGCAATGTGGAACCATTTTTACACTTAGGTTGACTAATGCCGCAGATAGAGGCCATATTACATCTGCTTTATCTGATAATCTGGATGGATTAACTAGCATGTTGCCTATATTACGAACAGGAGAAGCTATAATTTTAGGTGAAGCAGTAAAATTACCAATGAGAACAACAATAGAAGCCCCTCCAAGAAACAGAAGACCAGATAGCCAAGACCCTATTGTTTATGATAAAGTAGAGCAAAACAATTCGCAAAATCCAGGTGGCTGGGGTATAAAGATGGAAGATAATCCAAATTATGAAGAATTAGTTGAAACTTGGAGATCTCAGAATCCAAAAATAGATAAAGTAAAAAATTAGGAAAAACTATGCAAATGACAAATGTAGAATCATCTAATATTCAAGCTGTAGGATATGATGAAAGTAGCTCAACACTACAAATTGAATTTAAGAATGGAGCTATGTACCAATATTTTGATGTTCCTGAAAATGTGTTTACCGCACTACGTGATGCAGATTCTGTTGGCGGATATTTAGCAAGAAATATTAAGGGAACTTATAGGTACTCAAAAGTATAATTTAATAAGAAATAAAATCTTTTAGTACATGACGTTACAACTAAGGAATAATCGTGGAACGAATTTCAGTTACATCATCAAATATAAAGTCTGTTGGTTATGATAATGCTAAAAAAATATTAGAAATAGAATTTTGTAATAACAGGGTCTATCAATATTTTGATGTTCCTGAGAATATATTTATTGCATTGCGTGATGCGGATTCTGTTGGAGGATATTTAGCCGGAAATATTAAGGGAAAATATTCATACACAGCATTATCATATGATCCATTTAGTGAATCAGATTTTATAGCGTATCTATGTAAACTACTTAAGGCAAATAAGAATTATTCAAATGTGCTTCAGGAGCCAAATCTCGTAGATTTGCATAATATATCTTTGCGGCCAGATATTACTTGTGAATATAAAAATACAACTCTAGTGATTGAAGTAAAGAATATAATATCACTTACAGAAAAACGAGTTAATCAATATATTGAACAGGTAAAGAGATACAAATCCATTGAAAAAAATATACAATTAGTAATTAGCTTTCCAAGCGAATTACAAAAATCTTATGAAGATCTATTTATTAAAGAAGGCATTTGGGTTTGGGATATATCTACGTTATCATCTCTGTTTTCTGAGCAACTTCAAGTCATTCGTGAAACACCTCTTTATCCACTTATATTTTCAATACTCACTAAAAAGCCAAAGATGTCTAAGTCGAGGTTATTTATAGAAAAATTGAATCTTATTAAAGCTGGAAAATCTGATTGGAGTGCTTATCAAAAACTAATTTATGATATTATGGAGCACCTTTTTACACCACCTCTTGGAAAACCTCTATATGAAAAATCTAATGAAACTAAAATAAACCGTCGAGATATAATTATTCCAAACTACTCAGAAAATGGCTTCTGGCGACTCTTAAGAGAAGATCATTTTGCTTATTATATTGTTATAGACGCAAAGAATTTAAAAGGCCAGGTAGGAAAGGAAGAAGTCCTACAGATATCTAATTATCTAAATAAATTTGGAACAGGGTTGTTTGCTATAATAGTTAGCCGGAAAGAACCAAAAAGGAATGCAATTCAAACTCAGCGTGAACATTGGATTATTCATAATAAATTGATTGTATTTTTGGAAGATAAGGACATTATTCAAATGCTAACAATGAAGGATGCTTTAGAACGGCCAGAAGAGGTGATTAAGCAGAAAATTGAGGACTTTAGGCTGAGTTTCTAAAACCAACTAAATGCCCAGGGCTACCTCATAAATTT
>DITJ01000054.1 GCA_002422795.1 Alphaproteobacteria bacterium UBA6187
CATATTAATAATGGGGGGATTACCATTCACGGCTCTACTCCAAAAGCGGGGGCATTGGCTGCATTTGATGTTTATCCTGAGGTCTCACTTAAAGAAGCTCGCGATATGTTACATTACTTCTTGTTTTTTTCATCCCGTTCAATCTTATCAATCAACTCTTCTAAATTTTTCTGAGCTTTCTTAAGCCAGAATTGTAGTGCAAGGGATGCATCCAGGCTTATAAAAGGTAAGCTTCTGATTGTAAGGATAATTATCATTAATAAGATTATAATGGTCATTTTAATTTATTAGTAAAATATGAAGGTCGATTAATTAACTTCGTATAGCCTTATCAATAACCATTAATACAAAAAGCAGGAATAGATATAATAGTGAGAACTTAAAGTTCTTACGGGCGAGTTCTTCGGAATATTTTAAATAAAGCATATATGAATATTCAAGGAATTTTGCGCCCAGTAGCGCCATGCCTATTCCATAAACTATGCCCATCATGCCTGTTGCAAGCGGGAATGCAGAAACGCCAATAAGCGCTATGGTATAGCCAAGTATATATTTGCGCGTTACATATTCACCCGCAACCACTGGAAGCATCGGGATACCTGCGTTTTTATATTCTTCATTCTTATATAATGCGAGCGACCAGAAATGAGGCGGTGTCCATGTGAATATAATCAGGAACAGTAAAATACTATCAAAGGAAATATCCCCGGTAACCGCAGCCCAGCCTATCATGGGAGGAAACGCACCAGCCGCGCCACCAATTACAATATTCTGCGGAGTGCGACGCTTAAGCCATATTGTATATATGAAAACATAGAAAAGTATGGCAACAAGCAAAATAAAGGCCGCCATAAAATTAACAGCAATAGCCATTATAAGTACACTTAAGAATGCAACTATAATTGCAAATTCAAGGGCTGTTTGGGGATACATACGGTTTGCAGGAAGCGGGCGCTGGCGTGTGCGCTTCATAAGCGCGTCCACATCCCTTTCATACCACATATTTATGGCACCAGCAGCCCCTGAACCAAGGGCGATACATAATGTTGCAAGTATAGCAGTAAATGGATGTATATGTCCTGGAGCAAGATAAATACCCACGACTCCGGTGAATACTACGAGGGTCATAACCCTGGGTTTCAGAAGGGCGAAGAAGTCTTTTATTTCGGATTCTATCTGTGGGATTGACATTAGATTCTTGAGTTCAGAGTTCAGAGTTCAGAGTTAAGAGTTAAGAGTTCAGTTAGTTTCATTATTAAGCTATTTTTGTGAAAATACTGAACTCTGACTACTGAACTCTGAACTCTACTTAACTACCGGAATTTCTTCATAACTATGGAACGGAGGAGGGGAGGTAACAGTCCATTCCAAACCGCCATTAACATCATTCCAAGGATCATTAGGGCATTTCTTGCCATATTTAAATGCATGGTAAATCACATAAAGGAAGAATAATGCACTTGCAAAACCTATATATGAACCAATAGAAGAAATATAGTTCCAGCCTTCAAACGCATCCGGGTAATCAGGAATTCTGCGCGGCATACCAGCCATACCTAGGAAATGCTGCGGGAAGAAGGTTAAATTTGCACCGATAAACAATAGCCAGAAATGGATTTGCCCTAATTTCTCACTATATTGCTTGCCGGACATTTTTCCAAACCAGAAATAGAATGCCGCAAATGCCGCAAATAATGCGCCAAGGGACATTACATAATGGAAATGCGCTACAACATAATATGTATCCTGGAATGCACGGTCAACACCTGCATTTGCAAGCACAACGCCTGTAACACCGCCAACTGTGAAAAGGAAAATAAAGCCGATTGCGAATACCATAGGAGTTTTAAATTCAATAGAGCCACCCCACATTGTAGCTATCCAACTGAAAATCTTAATACCTGTAGGTACTGCAATAACCATTGTTGCCAGCGTGAAATATGCCAGTGTGTTCACACTGAAACCCGTTGTGAACATATGGTGCGCCCACACAACGAAACCAACAATGCCGATTGAAGCCATTGCATATACCATTCCCAGATAGCCAAATACCGGCTTTTTAGAGAAGGTGGAAATGATATGGCTTACAACGCCAAAGCCAGGAAGAATGATAATATAAACTTCAGGATGACCGAAGAACCAGAATAAATGCTGGAAGAATACAGGGTCGCCGCCGCCAGCAGGGGTGAAGAACGATGTGCCGAAATTCCTATCGGTTAATAACATGGTGATTGCACCGGCAAGAACCGGTAATGCCAGAACCAGTAAGAATGCAGTAAGTAACACAGACCATACATAAAGAGGCATTTTGTGCATAGTCATGCCAGGTGCGCGCATGTTAAATATGGTAACAATAATATTAATTGCACCAAGTATTGATGATATACCGGCAAGATGCAGGCTGAATATGGCCATATCCACAGCCATTCCAGGATGGTAAACTTCATTGGAAAGCGGTGGATATACCGTCCAGCCAGTGCCAGCGCCGCCATCTACAAATGCGGATGCAACTATCATAATTAATGCTACGAATAATAACCAGAAGCTTACATTATTCATGCGCGGAAAAGCCATATCAGGCGCGCCAATCATAAGTGGAACCAGCCAGTTGCCGAATCCGCCCATTAGCGCAGGCATTATCATGAAGAATACCATTATAAGCGCATGTGCTGTAAGGAATACGTTATAAAGCTGGTAGTCACCGCCAAGTATCTGCATACCAGGGTGCGCAAGTTCCGCGCGCATGATAACCGAAAATAATCCACCAACCAATCCACCAACTATGGAAAGTATAAGGTATAATGTTCCTATATCCTTATGGTTAGTTGAAAATAACCAACGCTTGATACCTGTTGGGTTATGATGTTCGTGACTTGCCATTCTTTATTTCCTTCAAATTAGTTGCTAGTAGCTAGTTGCTAGTAGCTAGTAAAATAAACTTACATAGTGCTATTATGCTGATTCTTTATTTGCAGGTAGCTGAAACTACCAGCAACTAGCGACCAGCAACTAGCATCTAATTACCAAATTTCGCCTTAGCTTCTTCTACCCATACTGCAAAATCTTCTTTAGATACAACTTCAACTTCTATAGGCATGAAGCCGTGACCTACGCCGCAAAGCTCGGAGCATTGTCCATAATAATTACCTATTTTTGTAGCCTTAAACCAGGTTTCATTTAACCTACCAGGCACTGCATCTATCTTCACTCCGAATGCTGGGATTGCCCATGAATGTATAACATCTGCGGCAGTTGTTTGGATACGTACAGTTGTATCTACTGGCACAACAACACGGTTATCCACCTCTAAAAGGCGCATTTGCCCAGGTTTTAAATCAGCATCCTTCACCATATAGCTATCGAAAGATATATCGCCATGATCAGGGTATTGGTAGCTCCAATACCACTGGCTGCCGATAACTTTTACAGTCATATCTGCATTATCAATTTTCTGTGCGAAATATAAAAAGCGCATAGATGGTATGCTGATAGCAAAAAGGATAAGTACCGGCAAAACGGTCCATATAACTTCAATTAATGTATTATGGGTGTTTTTGCTAGGAACCGGGTTTCTTTTTGCCCTGTATCTTATACAGGTATAAGCAAGGAGCAAAGTTACAAATATACCGATTGCATATATAATTATTAACAACAGGTCATATACGCTTGATAACCTTTCCATAACAGGTGTTGCAGCCTCCTGGAAACCAATTTGCCATGGTCTTGGATAATCTGCAAAGGCATTTCCTGCAAAAAACAATGTTGTAAAAGCAGCTAAAAATTTATGGAACAACCTCAATTTCGCTTTCCTATATTAAAAGTTTAAACCTGGAAAATTAGTAATTAAATACAATGATTTAGGGCCTGGATAATAAATATTTCCAAACTAATCAGGCATTCTTGCTTTCTTGTATTTCATTTTTCCAACATTCCTATATAAACAAGTTACGAAAAAAGTAAAGTATGGAGTTAAAATAAAGTGGCTGATATCACAAAATTAGATAAATTATTTTTCCACAACACCGGTATGAATAAAACCAGTGTGCAGGATGTTATCAATAACTCATTGAATAATATGGATGATGGCGAGTTATTTCTTGAAACTAGCCAGTCGGAAAGTTTTAGTTTTGATGATGGTGTGCTTAAAAGCGCAAATTTTAACAGTAATATAGGCTTTGGCCTGCGCTCGGTTATTGGCGAGCGCAGCGGTTATGCGCATTCTTCGGAAATGTCGGAAGACGCAATTAAGCGCGCTGCGCAAACAGTTTCAGCAATAAAAAACGGTTATGAAGGGCAAATTAACCTGGATATCAACCCGCAAAAAACTAACCTGCACTTATATAGTGAGGAAAATCCGCTTAGTGGGGTGGAATTTTCTGTCAAAACAGCACTGCTTGCAGAGATTGATGAATATTTGCGCAAACTTAACCCGCTGATAAAACAGGTTTCAGTATCTCTTTCCGGGGAGTGGCAGGCGGTAGAGATCATGCGTGCCGGGGGCTTCGTGACTGGCGATATACGCCCGCTGGTGCGCTTAAATATATCTGTAATTGTAGAGAAAAATGGGCGCATGGAGCGCGGCTCTTATGGAATGGGCGGGCGTGAAGGCTATCAGAGTTTTATAACACGTGAGAGCTGGCAAAATGCCGCTAATGAGACCTTGCGCCAGGCACTGGTAAATTTGGAATCAATCCCTGCGCCTGCTGGTGAAATGGAAGTTGTGCTGGGTAATGGCTGGCCTGGAATATTGCTGCATGAAGCAATCGGGCACGGCCTGGAGGGAGATTTTAACCGCAAGAAAACCTCGGCATTTTCAAATTTATTAGGGCAGCGCGTTGCAGCCCCCGGGGTTACAGTGGTGGATGACGGCACAATAGAAAACCGCCGCGGTTCACTTAGCATTGATGATGAAGGCACGCCATCATCGCGCACTGTACTTATAGAAGACGGTATCTTAAAGGGATATATGCAAGACCGCATGAATGCGCGGCTTATGGGAGTAAAACCCACCGGCAATGGCAGGCGCGAAAGTTTTGCCCATCAGCCAATGCCGCGCATGACTAATACTGTAATGCAAAATGGCGATAAAACCCACGAGGAAATCATATCTTCAGTTAAAAAAGGTCTTTATGCCGCAAATTTTGGCGGCGGGCAGGTGGATATAACCTCTGGGAAATTCGTGTTTTCTGCATCAGAAGCCTATTTAATAGAGGATGGTAAAATTACCAGGCCGGTTAAAGGCGCAACTTTAATAGGTAATGGCCCTGATGTTCTGAAAAAAGTTAAAATGATTGGCAATAATATGAAGATGGACCCAGGCATAGGCACTTGCGGCAAGGCAGGGCAGGGCGTTCCTGTTGGTGTGGGGCAGCCGAGTATGCTTATCGGCGGCCTTACTGTTGGCGGTACGGAAGCGTAAAAAATGTATTTTGTAATATTAGTTTAATAATAATATATTATTATAGAATCTCTATTAATTAGGTTAATGGTATTTATTTATGCCGACTCCAGATACAAGTGCGGAAAAAACTGCATTGCAATTGCAATTAAAAGAAGAACAAAGAAAATTTCGTGAGGAATTGAAAAAAAAGCGCAAAGAACTTGCTGATAAAGAGAAGGCTCAATCTGCTTCAAATGAGAAATACGCATCAGAGCTTGTCGGAGCTCCATTTGCTGTACTTGATAAGGCACTTATACATCTTGAAAATGGTATAAAGGCGATTGATCTTAAAGATGGGTCTTCAGCTTTACTTTCAATTTTCAAGGTTCTTAAAGAGGTGATACGAATTGAGCCTGAAATTATACAAAATCCTTCGTCCAAAGTTTATACTGTCAAACTTACAAAAGGACTTATTCCTGAAACCATCGATGCCATTTCAGGTGTTTTCAAGAAAGGCCGAGAGTGGAATCTAGTATCGAAAGCACATAATGCAGCTATAACAAAAGAAAGAGGCGCATTAGGTAAACTTGAAGAAAGTATTCCTGGAAAAGCAATAAGAGAAAGGCTTAAAATCCTTGAAAAATCTATAAATGATATTGCAAATGGTGAATTTGAAAAAGCAAAATTCAATCTTCAAAGTGATAATGGCCAAATGAGCCGACTTGTTAAAAGCGAATCCCTGCAAAAAAGCACCGAACTTCCCCCTGCTGTTGGAAATAATACGGAAAAGTTGCATGAAGCAGCTAAAACAAGTAGCAAAGAAATATAGGTTGGCTATATTTAGCTTTGTAAGTGCCTATTTATCAATGCCTCATGGTTTTTTAGCTTCCGGGATGGCAATTCCAAAAAACTTTACTATAGTAATTTTACTTAATAATTAGCCACCTCGCACCCAAAGTGCGAATATGGCGCGTGTCCCCGCGAAGGCGCACTACTGTCCGGTAAAAAAGCTTTCCTCATCTAAACAGTAAGAAACCCTCACCCCTTGTACTAGAAAAAACAGTACATAGGTACTGTTTTTTCGGTCTACAAGCCTCTCCCAGTGGGAGAGGGAATTCGCGAGTGCCGTGCTCCCACTCTAGGTCTTAGGCAAGGTATCCGTATAGTTCCCTCTCCCACTGGG
>DITJ01000072.1 GCA_002422795.1 Alphaproteobacteria bacterium UBA6187
CAGTTTACAGTAATCTTTTCCACCATGCAAAAATGAAGAAAGATGAAAGCCTGCTCATTCATGGCAGGGCAAGCGGCATTGGCACGTTCGCTGTGCAACTGGCCAAAGCATTTGGCATAAAATGTTACACCACTGCCGGTAATGATGATAAATGCAGATTCCTGGAGCAACTTGGCGCGGTGCGGGCAATAAATTATAAAACATCTAATTTTGTGGAAGTTATAAAAGACGCCACTAATAACACAGGCGTGGACGCTATTATAGATATAGTAGGCGGCGAATATTTTAACCGCAACCTTAAATGCCTGGCAAATAATGGGCGCATGATATGCCTTTCCTTCCTGCAAGGCGCTAAAATTGAGGCCAACCTTGCATCTTTGGTATTTAAAAACCTTACTATTATGGGCACAACTTTGCGGAGCCAGCCACCTCGGAAAAAAGCCATAATAGCATCTGATTTAAAAAAACATATCTGGCCGCTTCTTGAAGATAAAACCATAAAACCTGTTATAGATTCAATATTTGATATAAATAACGTAAGCAAAGCCCATAAACTTATGGAAGATAGCGGACATATAGGTAAAATTATCTTGAAATGTTACTAGGAAGAGGGTATTAGGTGCTGGGTGATTTATATATAAAAAGTTAGAAATAAGAAGTTAGAAATAAAGAAGTGCTTAAATACTTCTTACTTATTACTTCTTACTTCTTTAACCAACCTTTAACTGGAAAATTCGCATGACCCTACCACTTATGCCTAAGGCAACAGCTGTATGGCTAGTAGAAAATACAACACTATCATTTGAACAGATAGCAGATTTCTGTGGTATGCACATACTTGAAGTTCAAGGTATTGCAGATGGTGAAGTAGCATCCGGCATAGTTGGCAAAGACCCTATTACATCGCACCAGCTTACACGTGAAGAAATCACACGTTGTGAAGAAAACCCGAAAGCAAAATTAAAGCTGGTTTTAAGCACTGAAGTTTATATTAAAGATAAAAAGAAACAGAAAAGCAGCCGTTACACTCCCGTTGCACGCAGACAGGATAAACCGGCAGCAGTTGCATGGATACTTAAAAACTGCCCTGATGTAACTGATATCCAAATTACCAGGCTTATCGGAACTACCAAAACTACTATTGCATCAATCAGGAATAAAACCCACTGGAATTATACAAACATAACCGGAAAAGACCCTGTATTGCTAGGTTTATGCTCACAGAACGATCTTGATAATTTGATGAACACAGTTCAACAAACTAAAGACCGTGAAGAAAAAAGAGCTGCCGATGAAGTTGCTAAGCAAGAAAAATTAAAAAGCGAAGCAAGCGCGGCTAAGAAAGATAAAAAAGCTTCATAACAATATGTTACAGCTAATACCTGCATTGCCACTTAACTATGTCATATAATACCAAGTTACATTCTTTGAAAGAGTTTTCGTGCGCCGTATCATCGGTGCGCTAAGGGCGTGAGTCTACATTTGCGCCTTCCTCGCCCTGCCCTCCTGCCCGTTATTTGAATGCAACTTGGTATAAGTTTTGTATAAACATTCAAATTTCTTTTGGAATTTCTTTTTCCGTATAGAAAATTTATAACTCGTTTTATATAAACAACCTTTATAAATAAACTTAGAATTTATTAGAGATTTCTTTGGTTAGAGGTCTTAGGCATTAAGGGGTTAAAAATGTATAACGTATTTCCAAATTCCAATTTTACTAAAGCACTGGTTGGTGCAGGTGTTGGGTATTTTATTTTTAAGCTTGCTTGTAATTGCGCAAATAGTAATAAGAAAGAAGGAGTTTCTTCACGTGACGATCTTTCTGAAAAAGATATAGATGAAATGGTTGTGGAAAGTTTCCCTGCCAGTGATTCGCCTAGTACATATTAGTTCTTTAAAAAAATATTTTTCCTGCCAAAATTTCCTCCCAGGAAATGCTTTTATTATTCCTTTAAAAAGTGTATTGAAGTACCCTTCAAGCTGGCTTTATGTGGATAATAAAATTTTTAAGGAACGAATGCCCGAGTATAATATATTAGAGCTTACCCAGTTCGCACATAAACTTGCTGATAAAAGCGGTGAGGTTATAAGGAAATATTACCGAAATTTTGGCAGTATCGAAGCCAAGGGTGATTTAAGCCCTGTCACGATTGCTGACCAGGAAGCTGAAAAAGCCATAAGGTTCCTTATAAAACAGCATTACTGCGATCATGGCATCCAAGGCGAGGAATTTGGCCTTGAAAATGAAAACTCAAAACTAAGATGGGTTATCGACCCAATTGACGGCACATCATCATTCATGATAGGCCGCCCTATTTTTGGCACTCTTATTGCGCTTAGCTATGAAGGCAGGCCAATAATAGGGTTAATCGACCAGCCCATAACAGGTGAGCGCTGGATTGGTTATGAAAAAGAAAATCAGACGAAACAATCCTTCTTAAACGGAAAATCAATCAATACAAGAAGCTGCGAGAAACTTGCAAACGCGGTTATAGCCACCAGCGGCCCTAATTATTTCAGTAAGGATAAATTATCAAAGTTCAATGAGATAGCTGGTAAAGCCTTGTATAAAATATATGGTGGTGATTGCTATAATTATGCTTTGCTTGCAATGGGTACGGTGGATGTAGTGGTAGAATCAGGTTTAAAGCCGCATGATTTTATGGCATTAAGCGCGGTTGTGGAAGGTGCAGGGGGCATGGCAACTGATTGGCAGGGAAAGCCCCTTGATATAAATTCTAATGGCGATGTTTTATGTAGTGGCGATAAAAAAGTGCATGAAGAAGTTTTAAAAATGTTAAATGGAAATTGATATGAAAGAACTTCGTATTATCGGAGGCGGTCTTGCAGGGTGTGAAGCGGCATGGCAAGCGGCACAGCGCGGCATTAAGGTTGTTATGCATGAAATGCGGACGGAAAAACGTAAAACTGAGGCGCATAGCACTGATGTTTTAGCAGAACTGGTTTGTTCAAATTCATTCCGCAGTGACGATGCAACCGCCAGTGCAATTGGTCTTCTGCATGAAGAAATGCGCCTGATGGGATCGCTTATCTTAAAATGCGCAGATGCCAATAAAGTTCCGGCAGGTGGGGCTCTGGCGATGGATAGGGATGCATTTTCCCTTGCAGTTCAAGAGGCCATCACCAATCATCCCAACATCCGTATTGTTCGCGGGGAAATTGAAGAAGTTCCGGTAGATGACCAGCCGACTATCATTGCAACAGGGCCGTTAACTTCAAATGCTTTAAGTAAGTCCATATTAAAAACCACTGGCGAAGAATATATGGCATTTTTTGATGCTATTGCGCCGATTGTTTATAAGGATTCAATTGATTTTTCCAAAGCGTGGTTTCAATCCAGGTATGATAAGGAAGGGCCTGGCGGCAATGGCAAGGACTATATAAACTGTCCTATGACCAAAGAGGAATATTTTTCGTTCATTGATGCTCTGGTAACTGGTGAAAAAACCGATTTCAAGGAATGGGAAAAAAATACCCCATATTTTGAAGGCTGCCTACCGATTGAAGTTATGGCTGAACGTGGGGTGGAGACTTTACGTTTTGGTCCCATGAAGCCAATTGGCCTTACCAACCCTCATGCCAGTGAAAAGCAGTATGCGGTAGTGCAACTCCGCCAGGATAACAAACTGGCCACATTATATAATATAGTAGGTTTCCAGACCAAGCTTAAATATGCCGAACAAACCCGTATTTTTAAAACTATACCGGGGTTGGAAAATGCTGAATTTGCAAGGCTTGGCGGTATACACAGGAACACATTTATAAAAAGCCCGGTATTGTTAGATGGCACACTTCGCCTGAAAATCCGCCCCACTATAAGGTTTGCAGGGCAAGTTACTGGCGTTGAAGGTTATGTGGAAAGTGCCGCATCCGGCCTTATGGCAGGTATGTTTGCGAGCGCTGATATATCAGGTGCGGCAATATCCATCCCACCGCGCACCACGGCCCTAGGCTCACTTCTTGCGCATGTCACAGGCGAAGCGGAATCAGATACATTCCAGCCTATGAATATAAATTTCGGCCTTATGCCCCCACCTGATGGCAAAATAAATAAGAAGGAACGTAAAAGCGCTTATTGTACCAGGGCGCTTGTAGATTTAAAGGCGTGGATTGGATGATCAGCAGTTTGAATCAGAATGAGTTGTGATTTCCTTGCTTTTTTCCGCCTCTTTACGTCTTCGTAAATTATTGCGGAGCGCGTCAGATAATTTGCTTTTGCGAATGGCTTGTAATTCCTCAGTTTCTGAAGATATGCTTGCAAGAGGTTTTGGTTTTATTTTTTTAGTGTCCATATATTTTAAAAAAAGTACTTGATAAAATTATATTAATATGGCACTTTCCCCGCTTCTTCAACATATTTCTATATATGTTTAATACCAAGGCACTAGTAAACTTTAGCTGGTTTCAGCTTTCTTACTAAAAATGCTGCTGTAGCTCAGGGGTAGAGCACCACATTGGTAATGTGGGGGTCGGAGGTTCGATTCCTCTCAGCAGCACCATTTTTCTTATATTTCATATGGATAAACATCCTATTACCCAAATAAAGGGTATGGGCGTTATGAATTATAGAAAAGAAAAATACCTTCAACACCCTGTAAAATCCGGCAGTTACCATATAACCGTAAAAATTTTAGTAGTATTTTATTTAAATTACTACCCCTTATAGGCTAAAAATAACCTAAGATATTAAAATGGATAGTTATCAGGGTTACCACCAGGGCTACCTCATAAATTTTTAAAGTTAATAATTTGAGCAAGAAGGTTATTATCCCAACCTGCTTTTTTGCGTAAAGCTTTGATAGATTGTCGTTTTTGTTGGACTTGTCTAATCATGTTGAGGGCGAAGTGCCTGATAACAGCCATATTTTGTGGGGCGTTTTCGCGCCTGATTCTAGAGAGGTCGTCATTAAAACTCATATCCAGCACCCAATGCAGGCTGTTTTCGA
>DITJ01000032.1 GCA_002422795.1 Alphaproteobacteria bacterium UBA6187
GATATTGTTTCTTTATAGCGTTGGTCATCTGGGCCGCTTTTCTCAGGCTTTTGCCGGTGCTGTCCGGGTCTGTAATACAATTGATAATAATATTTGTTGCACCTATTTGGGTGATAGGTTTTTCAGACCATACTATTAATAAATTCTGTTTATTTTCTTGCGGGATTTTAAGATAATTATGAAATTCTGCATTGCCTTCAATGCGATATATTAATCCGCCTTTTTTATCAACCCCGCCAACTTTTACCATTTTATGGTCAGGAACGCCTAATATGAATGTAGCTTTGTATGACATAAAAAATCTACTTTTAGTTAATGTTAATAATCCAATTAAACTTATATTATGGTTTGGTTGTTTTCACAAATGATTTAGTTATCTTCTAATTGAAATAAACTTCTTAAATATCTTGAATTATAGATATTTTGAGTTAGGATTCCAACCTCAAGTATAAAAGATAATGAAAAGAGTGTGTATATGAAGGAAATTCAAGGAAAGAAAGTTTTTTATATAAAAGGTTTATCCGATCATAAAACCTCAACTGTTGCATCTATGGATCCGTATTACAGGAATATAAGGGTTAGCATGCCCGGGAATAATAATCTTGATAATTTTGGTTCATTGCCAAATGCCAGGAATATCAATGTATGTTTAAATGGTCAGCCTTTTAAAATGGATGTGCCGGATATTGTAGTAAATTGTATGGCTGACCCGGATTCACTGGAAGACCGGCTTAAATATCTTGGGTCGATACTGCCTAAATTTAAGCAGCGCAACCCGAATGTGAAAATTATTAATGCACCTGAGGGAATATTAAAAACCAGCAGGAATGATATCTCTGATTTATTCCAGGGATTAAAGGATGTAATAGTACCAAAAGTAGTAAAAGTTTTTCCAACCAGCAGGCGTGATTTTATAGAAAAAATCAAGGCAAGCGGTTTGAAACTGCCGGTTATAGTAAGGGCTGCTGGTACGCATAATGGTATTGGCTTAACCCGCCTTGATGATTTTTCAGATGAGCAGATAGAGCAACTTGATAAATTCGCATTAAATGGCGGTGGACATTATATAACAGAATTTTTTAATTTTCAAAGTCCGGATGGTTACTACCGCAAGGTGCGAATTATTATGTTAGGTGGTAAACCTTGTATAAAGCATATGCTGGTTTCAGATCACTGGAATGTTCATGGTACAAGTCGTGTAACAGTTATGGGTAAGCACCCTAGGTTTACTGAAGAGGAGGAGAAAGTCTTGAAGAAGGGAAATAATAATTTCTCAAAGGATGCTCTGGAATCAATGCAGAAAATATATAAAACATTGGATTTAGATGTATTTGGTCTTGATGTTTCTATACTCCCAAAAGGTAAACTCGTGGTTTTTGAAATTAATGCTGCTATGGAATTCCTTACAACTAATATTCCACAACCTAAACAGGTCATGCAGCAGATAGAAAAAATTAGAAGCGGTTTCTTTGAATGTGTTTCTAGTAATTAAAGGATTTGTAATAGTCAGGAAAATGAATAGAAATTACGTTTTACAACTGGTGAATTTATAATATATGCAAGCAAAATATATATCGTTAAGTGAGGCAATGCGGAATATTGCCCAGTTAAACAATGCTGGCGCTTTTGAAAAAGCGGAGGCATTGTGCCGCAGTGTAATTAAATCCAAGCCTGATTATCATCCGGCTTATTACCAGCTTGGTATAATTGCATTCCGCGTGGGTAAATTAAAATTATCTGCCGATATTATGAAGCAGGCAATAAAACTTAATAACTCTGTTTCATCATATCACCTGGCGTTAGGGGAGATAAGCAGAAGGCTTGGCAATCTTGAGGAGGCTATAGCTTGCACCAGGAATGCTATTAAACTTTCTCCGCAAGATGCGGAAGCTTATTATAATCTTGGAATTGCGTTTTCAGATAGTAATAAATACCCTGAAGCGGCAAGGTCATACCGCAAGGCAATTGAATATAATCCCAATCACGGCACAGCGTATAATAACCTTGGTACAATTTTAGAAAAATTGGAAGATGAAAACGGAGCGCTTGCATCTTATAGGAAAGCTATTGCTATTAATCCTAATAATTCTGAAGCGCAAAATAACCTTGGTGCAATTTATAGCGCACGTGGTGAGCTTGATGATGCGAAAAATTGCTTTAATGCCGCAATTGCAGCAAATAAACATTTTGTCCATGCCCATTTTAACCTCTCAACTTTGAAGAAATACAGCTCGAACGACCCACATCTTGCGGCTTTAGAAGAGATAGAAAAGTATTCTGGGTCTATGACTGATGATGTGAAAATGCGTTTTGCTTTTGCCATTGCTAAAGCCAGGGAGGATGTGAAGCTTTATGATAAATCCTTTGAAGCATATAAAATTGGTAACCAGCTAAAACGTAAAACCATTCAATATGATGTAAATAAAACCAAAGATAACATTGAGAATATTACAAAAAAATATACCAAAACATTCCTGAAAAATAAAAGGAGTGAGGGGGTTAAAGGTTGTGAAGATAAAACCCCGATATTTATCGTGGGGATGCCACGCTCCGGCACTACCCTTATAGAGCAGGTGTTATCCAGCCATGCAGAAGTTTTTGGCGCTGGGGAATTAAAACATTTCCCTGAGGTGGTGATTGAGGTTGGTAAAGTGCCGACTGGACTATCATATATGGATTTCCTTAGCCATGCCGGAAATGACGAGATTGCAAAAATCGGCCAGGCATACATAAAAAAAATTAGGGAGATTAGCGCTAGTGCCGCATATATAAGCGATAAAATGCCTGGGAATTTCTTTTATGTAGGGCTCATACATCTTGCACTGCCTAATGCTAAAATTATCCATTCTATGCGTGACCCTATGGATAGTTGTTTTTCAAATTATTCCAGGTTATTTAATGAAACTATGAGTTTCTCCTACAGCCTGGAGGATTTAGGCCATTATTATAATACCTACGACAAAATGATGAAGCACTGGCATAAGGTTCTGCCGAAAGGCACAATCCTTGATGTAAGTTACGAGGATATGGTGGAGGATCTGGAAGGATCTGCAAGGCGTATAACTGAATATTGTGGGCTTGGTTGGGATGATTCCTGCCTTGATTTCCACAAAAACGAACGCCATGTAAAAACCGCCAGCGTTGCGCAGGTAAGGCAGCCTATTTACAAAAGTTCGGTAGCAAGATGGAAAAATTTTGAAAAACATCTGCAACCGTTAAAATTAATAATTCAAGGAGAAAAATAATGAAGAATAAAAAATTATATTTAGCAGGATTGCTGGTTGTCGGGTTAATATCTATACCGCTAATTTCATCAACGGCTTTTTCAAACGCTGAAAAGGGAGCTGCTCCTAACACAAAGCAGGAGGCACAAAAGAAAGCTCCTAAAGAAGATGTAACCTCATATGATAAATGGAATTTAGTTTGCGGCCAGCCAAATAAAGAAAAGCAGAAACAATGCTCTGTAACGCAAAAAATCACAGAAAATAAGAAAGATGCTTTGGCCGTATCTTTTACAGCAGGGCAGGATAAAGAAAAAAAGCCAGTTATGGTGATGAGGATTTTTACGCCGCTTGGTGTAAATCTTTTAGCTAAATTAGGTTTTTCTGTTGATAACGATAAAAAACCAATGGGGATGCCATTCAGGTCATGCGGGGCAGGCGGTTGTGTTGTGGTATTGACTGTAAAAGATGAATTTATCAATAAGATAAAAAATGCAAATGCCATTAATATTTCTTACCAGGGTGCAAATAGCGCAAAGCCGGTGAAAATTGATGTACCAATGAAGGGTTTTGCAAAAGCTCATGAGGCATTGTTGAAAAACGTAACAAAATAAAAAGTAAAATTAAATGAAAAAAAACAGTAAAATTAATATATCAAATGGTAAGAAAACAGAGTTTTCATTGCCTTTGCAATCTATTGTTCCTACGGTTATGCAGCAGCAGAACAAGGTTATACCAATAAATGATGCCCTTGTTATGGCATCTAACCACCAAAATGCCGGACGCTTCAAGGAGTGTGAAACTATTTTGCGCAAAATCCTGCAAGCCCAGCCTAAGAATGCAAAAGCACTCCATGCTATGGGTATTCTTGCTAATGCGGTTGGTAATGTTAAAGTGGCTGCCCAATTTGTTGCAAAGGCAATTGAAGCAGAGCCAGGAGTTGCACTATTCCATGCAAATATGGGGGAAATGTGCCGCCTGCTAAAGCGCGGCGATGAAGCAATTATCCATGGTAAGAAAGCTATAGAGCTTGATTCCGGGCTTGCTTTTGCGTATGGCAACCTTGGCATAGCATATTATGATAAGAAAGATTATGAAAAAGCGGAAGAATGCCAGAGGGCCGCATTAAAGCTTAAGCCAGACTTAGCCGTTGCCCTTAATAACATGGGAAGTATTTACCGTGAAAGGAAAGATGAAGAAAAGGCTTCCAGCTATTACAGGCAGGCTATAAAAAGCAACCCTGATAATCTGGAGGCGCAGAATAACCTGGCTGTAGTTTTAACGAAATTAGACCAGCTTGAAGAAGCCATGGCAATACTTAATAAAGTTATTGCTAAGAGCCCGCGTTATGCAGAAGCCCATGCAAACCTTGGTTTTGCACTTCTTATTCTTGAAAAAGATAGGGAGGCGCTTGCCTGTTTTGACAGGGCATTGCGTGCAAAACCTGATTATGCTGAAGCTTATATAGGTGTTGCCCGCGCTTATCATAGCATGCATGAATTGGATTTAGCAGAAAAACATATATTAAAAGCGCAAGAGATTGATCCTGATATGGCTGAATCTTATAGCGTATCTGGAACTATATATCTTGCCCAGGGTCTTGCTGAGCTTGCTAAAAAATCATTCAAGAAAGCGTTGAAGATTGACCCGGAATTGGCCAGCGCCAAGCAGGGATTGGGAAATGTATATCTTGAAGAGGGTAAGTTCAAGGAGGCTGAAAAGTTATTTGTTTCGAATATTAATGGTGGTGATGATAAAGTAGGTTCATTATTCAGCTTAGCGCAAACAAAGAAAGTAAAAGCCGGGGATAAGGTAATTGCGCTTGTAGAAAAAGAGGCTGAGAAAATTAATGAATTACCTGATAATAAGAAAATTTATATCCATTTCGCATTGGGTAAAATTTACGATGATTTAGGTGAGTATGATAAAGCGTTTGAGAATTTTATTGAAGGTTGCCGCCTAAAAAGGCAGAAAATTTCCTATAATGCGGAGCAGTCTAAGCATAATTTCACCCGCACCAAAGAAATCTTTACAAAAGAATTTATTAAGAAAAATAAAGGGCATGGTTTTAAATCGGACGCGCCGGTTTTTGTTTTGGGAATGCCGCGTTCTGGTACTACCTTAACTGAACAAATTATTGCCAGCCATCCTGCTGTTCATGGGGCAGGGGAAATTTTTGACCTTCTCGACCTTGCCAACTGGAAAGGCAAAAAACCTGGCCCATTATTTCCTGAAAATATGGCAAATCTTACCCATGAGCAATTAAATGCTATGGGGCGCAGCTATGCCGAAGGTGTAATTGCAAGGGATAAGAAGGCGCTGAAAATTACAGATAAAATGCCTGCAAATTTTTTCCATATAGGCTTGATACATCTGATACTTCCAGATGCCAAGATTGTGCATGTATCGCGTGATCCACTCGATACCTGCATATCATGCTTTACAAGGTTATTTTCCCATAACCAGAACAGCACCTACGACCTGAATGAGCTTGGGCTTCATTATAATAATTACAACGACTTAATGGATCACTGGCGCAAGGTTCTGCCGAAGGGGGCCTTTTATGATATACGCTACGAAGATTTAGTGGATGACACCGAAGGCCAGGCAAGGAAGCTGATAGAATATTGCGGCCTTGAGTGGGATGATGAATGCCTGAAATTCCATGAAAATAAACGTAATGTAAAAACCGCAAGCCTAGCGCAGGTAAGGCAGCCTATTTATAAAACTTCCCTAGCAAGATGGAAGAAATATGAAAAGTTCCTCGGGCCGCTTATTGAGGGGGTTAGTGGTAAATCTGCATCACAATAAATAAACTTATATTGGGGCGGATTAAACCACTTGCTAATGCAACTGTAAATTACTAGTATTTTCCATTAGTACAATGGCCGTGTTCCTAATAATGGGTCGTTACATTAAATTGAAGTTATAAAACAATATTTTAAGTATAAAAATTAAACCATATCCGGAGAGATTAGAATGGCGAAGAAAAATAAATCAATACTAAAAAGCACTACATCCTTAGTTGGAACAGCCCTTGTGGGAACGGCTCTTGTATTTTCAGCTTTCCCGGCTTTAGCGGCTAACATCACTGTTAATGATGATACTACTACTCAGCAGCAAATTGATGAAGGTGGGTTCTTTCGTAACAGGGCGGATGTAAACGTATCTGATGATTCGGCTGTTGTAGCTGATGTAGGTTCGTCAACATTTATAGAAAACGATGGTGGTATTATAACTGCTAATAGTGATGAAGACAATACGGTTGCTGGTATTCATATATTTGATGGTCATGATCTAACCGGAAGTATAATAAATAATGGTGAGATTACCGGTATTAACACTTATGACGATGATATGGATGGAACTGGTTACGGCTATGGTATTTTAATAGATAGTGGCTCTGGAGTGGGCGGTAGTATAAATAATGCCAGTAGTTCTGTTGTGTCATATTTTTATACTGAAATCAACGGTACGGATGCTGCTATAGCACTTTTTAACAATTCTTATGTTACTGGTGGCATAAATAACAATACTGCTGGGGCATTAATTTCTGGTGGAATTACTGGTATTGAAGTTAGTGATTCAAGCATAGGTGGTGGCATTAGCAATAGTGGTAGTATTATCGGAGTATTAGGTGATGGTATATCGTTGTATGATGGCGCTGGTATAAGCGGCGCGCTAAGCAATAGCGGCACTATTTCTGGTGGTGAACATGGTATTAGTATAAATTATGATTCTGATATTATTAATGATGGTCATGGTATACAGAACACTAATCTTATCTCAGGTGGGTATGATGGTATCAATATAAATGATGGTTCTGATATATTAAGTGAATTGGGTGATGGAATAAATAACAGTGGCACGATTCTAGCTACTGGTGCGGAAGGAAATGCTGCTATATATATCAACGATTCTTCCGTAACTGCAAATGATGGCTATGGCATAAATAATTCAGGTCTAATCCTTTCAGATGATGATGACGGTTATGGCATTTATGCAGAAAATAATGCAACTATCTCAGGTGCAGAAGGTGGTATATATAACAGCGGCACGATTGAAGCTACTGGTGGTGAAGGAGAAGGGGCTGCTATATATCTAGACGATTCTTCTGTAACCGCAACTGATGGCTATGGAATATATAATACAGGTCTTATTTCTGCCGAAGGTTTGAATGCTCATGGTATCCATGCGATTGAATCAACCATTACCGGTAATGAAGGCGGTATATATAACAGCGGAACAATCCAGGCTGGCGCGGCTGGTGTATATTTAGGTTATAATACTACTGGCACAGGCTCGGATGAAACATATTACGGTTCTACCGTTGCTTCTATAAACAATAGCGGCCTTATTTCAGGTGGTGATACTGGTGTAAGAATCGACGAAGCTACTATTTCCGGCAGCATTACCAATAGTGGTAGCATTATTAGTGTGAATGAACATGCTATAGATATTGATGAAAGTTTAATATCTGGATCTATTACCAATAATGGAAGTGCTCTAATAATGGGTGATAGTGAAGGCCTTCATGTTGGCAATTCAACCGTAGTTGGTGGCATTAGCAATAGTGGTAGCATTATTGGTATTGATGATGATGGTGTACACATTGATGACAGTTCAATATCCGGCGGAATTACTAATGCTGCAGGCGCATTAATTCATGGTCAGGGTCTTGCTTCTGGTACCAGTTCAACTGGTGGCACTGGTCTAATTATTTCCGGTTCAACCATATCTGGTGGCATTAGTAATAGTGGTAGCATTCTGGGTGCAGATGAAAATGCTGGTATAGATGTTGAAGAATCAATCATATCAGATGGAATTACTAATGCTGCAAGCGCATTAATCCAAGGTGGTGAAACTGGTATATCTATTTCCAGTTCAACTATATCCGGCGGTATTAACAACAGCGGCAGCATAATTGGTACTGCAAGTGAAGCGCTTTATGTAACTGATTCAAGTATATCTGGTGGTATTAACAATAGCGGCGTTATGGTTGGTGGTGAAGAAGGTATATATTTAGAAGATACCATAGTAACTGGCGGTATAACCAACAATGCTAGCGCTTTAATTTCTGGCGGAACTATGGCCGGTATATCTATAAATAGCGGTTCTGAAATTAATGGCGGTATTAGCAACAGCGGTTCTGTTATTGGTGATAGCTATGGTATTTATTCAAGTGATTCTGAAATTTACAACGGTAATGTAGATGGTAGCGGAATATTTAACGATGGTTTAATCCAGGCGGATAGCGGCACTCCAGATGGTATAGGCAATGCCGGAATATATCTACATGACACAACTATATCTGCAGATGGTTATGGTATACATAACACCGGCACTATAGAAGTTATAGGTGGTGAAGGTGGAAACGGCATTTATGTAGCTGGTTCAACTGTAACTGGTGAAGAAGGCGGCATATATAACAGTGGCGAAATTTATGCTAATAATGGCGGTATCGTTGTAACTACTTATTCCACTACTACTGGGTCAGGAACTCCTGTAACAACATCTTACGGCTCTACCGTATCTTCAATAAACAATAGCGGCCTTATTTCAGCTGGTGATACTGGTGTTGAAGTGAGTGACTCAACTGTAACTGGTAGCATTACTAACAGTGGTACTATTTTCGGAAGTGATGAGTATGGTATTAATGTAAATGAAAGTCTTGTAAGCGGTGATATAACTAATGCTGAAGGCAAAATTATTATCAGTGGTGTTTCTGGTGATCAGACTGGCACTGGTATAAATATTGATAGTTCAACTATAACCGGTTCAATATCTAACAGTGGCAGTATAATCGGCTATGAAGAAGGTGAAGGCATAAGTATCAATGCTTCTTCTATAGGCGGTGGTATCTCCAATGGTTCAGTTGGTGTGGTACTAGGTGGTAGCACAGGTATATCTATAAGTTCTTCAATAATATCTGGTGGAATCACTAACAGCGGCACTATTACCGGTGAAAGTGATGACGCTGTAAGAATTACTAATGGCAGTTTGGTAAGTAATGCTATTACTAACAATGCCAGTGCTTTAATTTCAGGTGATAATACAGGTATATTGATAGATAATTCAACGGTATCAGGCGGAATTGCCAATAGTGGTGATATCTATGCAGAGGATGAATATGGTATTGATGCAGTAGGTAGTGTTATAGTTGGTAACATAACTAACGCCGAAGGTGCAATAATCAGCTCCGGTATTTCTGGTGAAGAGGGTGAAGATGGCACTGGTATAAATATTGATAGTTCAACTATAACCGGTTCTATATCCAATAGCGGTAGCATCATTGGTTACCGTAATGGTAATGGTATCAACATAATAGATGGCTCTGAAGTTGCTGGTATTTCCAATGGTTCAGTTGGTGTGATACTTGGCGGTGATACTGGTATATATGTAGATGGCTCAACAGTAACTTCAGGAATCGCTAACAGCGGTAGTATTTACGGTGGTGATGGTTATGGTATCTTTATTGATACTGGCAGTTCTGTAAGCGGCGGCATTACCAATACAGCGAGTGCACAAATAATTGGTGGTGACACAGGTTTATATATAAACCACGCGGCTATATCAGGTGATATTGCTAACAGCGGCTCTATTATAGGATATGATGGTTATGGTATCGGTATAGTTGATGATTCTTCTGTAACTGGAAGTATCACTAACGCAGAAGCCGGAATAGTTCAGGGCGATGATACCGGTATATTTATAGATAGTTCAATTGTAGCTGGTTCTATATTTAATAGCGGCAGTATCGTTGGTTCTAATGGTGCTGGTCTTGGAATACACGATTCTTCTATCAGTGATTTTGATGATACTATAGAGAATGAAGGTTTAATTTCCGGTGGAGATTATGGTATTTATCTAACTGATACATCCATTGAAAGTGTTGATGGTGATGGCATATATAACAGCGGTACAATCACTGCCACTGCTGGTGGAGAAGGATATTCCGGTATATATATACATGATTCTTCAATAACTGCTGAAGATTCTCATGGAATACATAATACTGAAACTGGTCTTATTGAGGGTGGAGAGTCTTCTGATAGCAATGCTATATACATATCAGGCTCAGTAATTGCCGGTGATGATGATGCTATAATCAACGAAGGCACAATCACTGGTAATAAGGGTGGTATAGTTATCACTGCTTATGAATCAACCAGTGAAGTTTTTGTTAGGTCTACTCTATCTGGAAGTCTTAACAATAGCGGCCTTATTTCCGCAGGTGATACTGGTATAGAAATTATCAGGTCAACAATATCTGGGGATATAGCAAATAGTGGCAGCATTTCTGGAGATTATGGTTATGGTATTAACATACATACTAGCAGCATAATAGACGGTGATATAACCAACCAAGAAGGTGCTATAATTACTGGCGGTGCTTTGGATGATGAAAGTGCTACGGGTATCAGGATAGATAGCTCAACAGTAACTGGTGCAATTTCTAATAGTGGCAGCATTATTGGTATTCATAACGTAGGTACTACTACTGAAGTGGCTGGTTTTGGTATACTTATCAGCGATAGCTCAGTGAGTGGTGGTATAACCAACTCAGCAAGCAGTTTAGTTTCTGGTGGTGATACAGGTATTAAAATTGTTGATTCATCTATTGGCGATATCACTAACAACGGTACTATTTCCGGTGGTGTGAACGCGATGTATATGGAGCAGTTACATGATACTGTAAACATTGAGTTTGGTGAAGATGCTACTATCATTGGCGGTGTTCATGATGAAGATTACACTGATGGTTATTCTATAGTATCAGTGTTAGGGGATGTAACTACTACAGGTGATTGGCAGGTTTCTGATCTGACAATAGCTGAAGATAAAACATTCTTCATAACTCATGATCATAGCCTGACATTAAATACGATGTCTGATAGCACAGGAACATTCCAATTCGGTATTGAAACTGCGGAAGACCATGCAAACTTATATGTAACTGATGGGGCAATTAACCTTACTGATGCTTCAGTAACTGTATATGCAAGTAACTTAGCTAATCTTGCTGATGGAGAAGAAATTAAAATTGGTGAAGGTGCAGATGCGGTTCTTCTTGATTGGGAAGGCAAGCAAACTGTTACCGATAACTCATTCCTTTATAATTTCCAAATTGGTGATGGTACTAATGCTACAACAGTTGAAGGCAGTGAGGACGATTTATATGCCTTCGTAACTAAGAACACATTCGCCGGTGTAAACACAGGTGCCGGTGATGCTATCTGGAACCTGAATCAACTTGATGATGACTTGGTAAATGAAGTTCTTGCTAATTTAGATGCGGCTTCACCTGCTGAAAAGGAAAGGATTCTTGAATCTATTAACCCGACAAGTGATGGAAATTCATTTGTAGCAAGTGTGAATATAGTTAATTCTATTACAACTATTTCTGATACAAGGTTAGCTTCATTACGTGATGGCGATCCTTCTTCAGGTATTGCTACAGGTAGTATTGCTAATAGCAACAATGCCTGGGCACAGGTGTTTGGTAAAAAGGCTAATCAGGATGAAAGAGGCGGTGTGAGTGGTTATACTGCTGATACACAAGGTATTGCATTAGGATTTGATACCGGCCTTGATAGTGATGTTGCAAGTGTTGGTTTGGCTCTTGGTTTATCTAATACTGATATAGCTTCTGAAAGCCTTAACAGGACTGATACTGAAGTTGCAAGTTACCAGGTGTCATTCTATTCTGATTATAGAATTAATGACAGAACCTTTGTTGAAGGTAGTGTAGGTTTCGTGTACGGTAATAGCACATCAATGAAGCATGATGTTGGTGGTACCGGCGCTTATGCTGAAGGTGAGTATGATAGCCAGCAGATTACAGCCCAGGCGAAGTTGGGTCGTAACTACCAGCTAGGTGGTACTAAATTAACCCTTAGTACGCTTGCTCACTACGTAGACTATAAAGAAGATGCTTATACTGAAACTGGTAATGCTGGAGTTCTTCTATTAGAAGTTGAAGATAGGGAAGTACAGCAGTTTGAGTTAGGTGTTGGTGCAGACTTCAGTTGGGATTTAAATATGGCTAATGGCTATATATTAAGGCCTTCAACTAATTTCGGTTACCGTCATGAATTCCTTGATGAGAGCTTTGCGGCTACTTCAACATTCACTGGTGGCGGAACATTCACTACTGATGGCTTGAACCCTGCTGATGATGTATTCTCTGCTGGTGCTGGTCTGAAGCTGATAAACTCTAATACATGGGATGTATCCCTTGATTATGGTTTCGAGTATAGGGAAGATTATGATTCTCATACTGGTACGTTGAAAGCTGGATACAAGTTCTAGTATAGGATTTGTTACCTAGTAATTTGATGGGCACAACTTTACTGTTGTGCCCATTTTTTTTATCAGATGCGTAATAATTCCTTAATGAACTCTATGTAACGGCATTTTTTGGTGATTTTGTCGGTAACGTCCGTACTCAAATCCTCATGTGCGTCTATGTATAGCATTACCCATTTTCAACAATCATGCGTCAAACATCGTCTTATGTAGTTCTCCTACACATCGTCTCGATTTTCTATGATTGGTGAAAAGCAAAAACGCTATATAGTGAATTTACTTTTTATTTACGTAGGAAGCACTAAGCAAAGTTTATAGTAATTTTACTTAATAATTCCACACTACGTCATTGCGAGGAGGCGGAGCCGACGTGGCAATCCAGGAAAATTTAACTATATAATTAGTGTGTTGCAAAGAAATCTCTGGATCGCCACGCCTTCGGCTCGCGATGACGTAGTGGGGAGTTATTAAGTAAATCGACTATAATTTTACACCCAGAATGCGAATAGGGCACGTGTCGACGCGCAGGCGGGCGTTCCTAGAACTCACTCTAAAAATCCTCATTATACAGTGGTCTTTTATATGCAATTCGGTCTGCTAATGTTTCAGAGCTGCCCTTAATCATTTCCGGTGAGGCCGAGCCACGCAGATCATATCGCCCAGGCCTGCGATCCATAACACAGCACTGTTTGTGGATTAATCAATTACATAATTAGTGTGGTATGTTATGTTAAATTGTTATGAACTCAAACCCATTGAAACAAATAAGAATTACCGCCCCACCAGCATCATGCTGGCATTTGGCGTTGCTGGCCTTATGTCTTGTTGCTATAGTAATGCATTTAGTCATGCGTTTGGCTTGGTTCCCATCTGTCGTCGGATGGACGGTAGCGGATGTTCCCTTACTTGCCGTGATTGCTATCGGCGGTATTCCACTGGTGCTGCAAATACTATACAAACTATTGCGCGGTGATTTTGGTGCGGATTTGCTGGCCGTGCTTGCGTTGATTACGGCGGCATGGCTTGGTGAATATCTCGCTGCTGTGCTCATTATAATCATGCTTTCCGGCGGTCAGGCGTTAGAGGCTTACGCTATGCGTAAGGCATCTTCCGTATTGCAGGCACTTGCTGAGCGTATGCCAGCTTCCGCTCGACGCAGAAAAGACGAGCAGATTGAAGAAATCCTGCTTGCAGATATTGCTATCGGTGATGAAATCGTCGTATTTCCACACGAGGCTGCTCCTGTTGATGGGGTGGTGATTGAGGGGCATGGTTCAATGGATGAGTCTTATCTTACCGGCGAGCCATATCAGGTTTCCAAGGCTCTGGGGGCGGCGGTGCTCTCCGGTGCAATCAACAGTGAAGCCGTGTTGGTGATCCGCGCCGAGAAGCTGGCGCAGGATTCCCGCTACGCGCAGATCATGGAAGTGATGCAGGAAGCCGAACAGAAACGCCCTGCCATGCGTCGGTTGGGTGATAAGATTGGCGCGGTATTTGCTCCGCTTGCCTTACTGTTTGCCGTTGCTGCGTGGTATTTCACCGGTGATGCCAGCCGATTTCTGGCGGTGCTGGTGGTGGCAACGCCATGCCCATTGTTGATAGCTATTCCCATTACCCTCATCAGCGCCATTTCAATGGCGGCCAAGCGTGGCATCATCATTAAAGACCCGACCGTTCTGGAGCTTTTACCGACTTGCCGAACCGCTATTTTTGATAAAACCGGCACGCTTACCTATGGCAAGCCGGAACTTACCGAAATCGTCCCCGCACAGGGCATCAACAAGAACGACATTTTACAACTTGCAGCAAGTCTTGAGCATTACTCCAAGCATCCGTTGGCCAATGCCATTTTGCAGGCGGCGGCGAAAGTAGGGCTGGCCTCTGCCGATGCCTCGGAAGTTTCCGAAAAGCCCGGTCAGGGGCTTACCGGCATGGTTAACGGACATGAAATCCGTGTAACGCATCGCAAGAAGCTTCTTGGGCAAATGCCAGGCATAGCATGTATCTTGCCACCCACCGCAGCAGGGTTAGAATGTATCATCATGAAAGACGGAGAATACGCCGCTACTTTCCGTTTCCGCGATGCGCCGC
>DITJ01000060.1 GCA_002422795.1 Alphaproteobacteria bacterium UBA6187
GGTACGTAGCCGGAAGCGCTACCCCTAAATCCCAGGCATAAGTGCCAAATGGCGGGATTTCCGTTTCAAGGTAACGTATTTCTTCGTCGCCCATTAAACGCAAACCTACATCACCAGGCATGATAGTCATCGGGTGGCAGTTTTGTATCCATAGAAGAATTTTCTCGCCTTCTTGCGGAGCCAAAATACCAGCATAATAATCAGCAGGCCATGAATTTGAATCGTGGGTTACTGTATGGATTTTGCCAGCGCTATCATATACATCACATACATATTTAACTATATCATGCCCAACTATTTTTATAGCGTGCATGAACAGGCTGCCTGTAAATTCCGGCAGGTCAAAACGCGCACGTATATCCTGGCTATCAATAACCAGTTGCTCACCAGGCGCACCAAGGCTCTGCTGCCAATGGGCAAGAATTTCACCGCTTTTATCAAACAGGCACAGCCATATTTGCGCATCTTTTGCGCCATAAGAACCCCAGTAATTTGCAATAGTTATGCGAGTATGTAAACCCGCCTCATCACGCAAGAAGCCAAAGTTAGTTGCAAAATTAAGCTGGCTTAAATAATTTGTGGTTTGTGTTAAATAGGTTTCAGGAATTTTGATGCTATCAAGGGTGAGTGTAGCACAATTTTCCGGCAGTAAATGCCTGATATTACTTATTTGCACCTGTGCATCAAACGCAAATACCACTAATGCTTTAGGGCTCTCTTCGCTTATAGTATCAACAGGTTTATTATTTTTACCCAAAGTTACTTTATCAATATCCTTTACCTGCTGCACATAAACATTGCTTAATTTTACATTATCCAAATTATGCAAGGAGCTGAATGCCGGAACATTATTGAACGGATCATAAAAAGCAACAGATTCAAATGCTTCCAATTGTTTTATAAATGCCTTTATAGGCTCTACAGCTAAAGGATGCGTGCAGGCTTTAAAAAAAGCATTCTGCGAGTGCAGGGGCATATTATTCAGGAAACTGGTGATTTTAAGCTTACCTTGCGCAGCCATAACTGGCAATTTCTGGATTTTAGCATCTTCCTGTTTCAATGGTTTTCCCATGATGATTCCCTAACTCTATTATTATACTTGCGTTATGTATCGCAAAATTCCTGGAAAAAAGCAACAAAACACTTGTATTTATCGTAAAATTTAAGCATATTACGCCCTGTAATAAATTCAGGATATAAAATTCACATGTTGAAACTTCGCGATGTAACTTTCCGTATAGCCGGGCGCACATTATTAGACAAAGCCTCATTAACCATTCCTACTGGCTACAGGGTTGGCCTTATTGGCCCAAATGGTACTGGTAAATCTACATTATTTAAGTTAATCGCAGGTGAGCTTGAGCTCGATAGCGGTGAAATAGAAATTGTATCAAGTGCAAAAATAGGTATGGTTCGCCAGGATTTGCCTGATGATGATACAACCCTTATTGATGTTGTGCTTGCGGCTGATACTGAGCGCTCAGAGCTTCTGCTTGAAACCGAAACGATGACCGACCCTGATCGTATTGCATATGTTTATGAACGCTTAAATGATATTGATGCATATAACGCGCCTGCGCGCGCTTCAATTATATTATCAGGTCTTGGCTTTAACCAGGAAGCGCAAAACAGCCCTATTTCAGACTTTTCCGGTGGTTGGAGAATGCGTGTTGCACTGGCAGCAGCCTTGTTCCGTAATCCGGATTTCCTGATGCTGGATGAGCCGACCAACCACTTGGACTTTGAAGCAATTGTATGGTTGGAAAACTATCTTGCCAGTTATTCCAACACGCTGATAATTATCAGCCATGACCGCGATATTTTAAATAAAACTGTAACGCATATTGCGCATTTAGATCAGTTAAAACTTACCATGTATACTGGTAACTATGACCAGTTCGAGACCTTGCGCGCACAGAAATTATATAACCACCAGGCATTATTTGAAAAACAACAGGCCCAGAAAAAGAAAATGATGGCGTTTGTTGACCGTTTCCGCGCCACAGCAAGTAAAGCAAGGCAGGCACAGAGCCGTTTAAAATCAATCGAAAAAATGGATATGGTGGATGCGATCATTGCAGAGCGCGCTACCACCTTCACATTCCCGGAGCCGGAAAAACTGCCGCCGCCAATGATAACATTAACTAATGTTGATATCGGTTATGCGCCAGGAAAGCCAGTGCTAAAGAAGCTGAATTTGCGTATTGATATGGAAGACCGTATTGCGCTTTTGGGTGCAAATGGTAACGGTAAATCTACGCTTATCAAATTACTTTCTAATACTCTGGACGCACTTTCCGGTGATGTTTACCATTCGCCAAAACTGCGCGTTGGATATTTCGCCCAGCACCAGGCTGAAGAACTTGATTTAAGCTCTACTGCCTATGAATTGTTACGTGATGCGATGGTGGGAACGCCGGAATCTAAAATCCGCGGAATATTAGGGCGGTTTGGTTTTGATAAAGCTAAGTCTGATACGAAAATCGAAGAATTATCGGGAGGCGAAAAAGCCCGCGTATTATTCTGCCTTATGAGTTACGATGCTCCGCACATAATGCTGCTGGATGAACCAACCAACCACTTGGATATGGATGCCCGCGAGGCGCTGATACAGGCGCTTAATAATTATAATGGCTGCGTAATACTAGTAAGCCATGATCCGCATTTAGTTGAATGCGTAGCTGATCAATTATGGCTGGTGAAAGATGGCGCAGTAACGCCTTATAATGACGATGTGGATTCCTACCGCCGCCTGATTATCGAGCAGCGCCGTAAGGAACGAGCTGACGCAAAAAAAGATGCTAAAGCCGCCAAAGGCAATGGTAAATCTAAGCCATCAAAAAATGGTATGCAAAAGGCAGAAGCCGCTCTTGAAACCGCATCAAAAGAACTTGGCGATATAGAAAAACAAATGGCCTCGCCAAAAGCCCTTAATTCTCATAAAGTAATGGAAGATTTGCTGAAAGAATATGATAAAGCCAAGCAGGCTGTCGATGTGGCAGAGGCTGCGTGGCTGGCTGTGCAGGAAACTGCGGGGGCGTAAATAATCAAGACCTCTGCATAATAGTATTTTTGGTGATTTCGTCTTCTCGTCCATCCTCAAATCCTCATTATGCAGAGGTCTTAATTCCAATTTTTACATAATTAAAAAACCTTGCTTCCCTGCCCTCTGCCCTTGCCTTTAACTGATAGCGCGTTTCCACCCAGTCATCAGGTTTGGTATCAATTCCAAGTTCTTTATTGGGTATAAAATTTTCTATAGAAGAAAGATGCTGCGCAATCCAGTTACCATAATCAACATGATCTGTTGCAATATCAAGCCTGCCGTTAGTTTTGATTATACGCGCAATATTATTTAAACTTTCCGTATTGATAAAGCGTTTTTTCTGGTGCTTGGTTTTTGGCCATGGGTCTGGAAATAATATAAATATCCTGTCTATACTGCCTTCAGGCAATTTATCTATTAACAAACGGGCATCGCCATGCAATATGCGGATATTTTCAACTTTCTCATCGTCAATTTGCTTTAGCAGGGTTGCAACGCCATTTATAAAAGGCTCGCAGCCTATAAAGTTTACATCCGGGTATTTTTGCGCCATACCAACCAGATGCTCACCGTAACCAAAGCCAACTTCAATCCAGGTTTCTGCTTTTTTTGCAAATAAATCAGGAGCTAAAACCGCTTCATCTATTCCTATTTCCTGGTTTCTAATACCTGATACCTGAAATCTTATCTCAAGTTTTGGTAATAAATTATCCACAAGATATTGCTGCGTATCACGTAATTTTCTACCGTTAACGCGTCCAAAAGAGCGCATCAGGTCGTTGGTTATGGCGGGTTTTTTCTTCATTTTTGAGAATGTATAGAGTGTGAGAGTGTTAGAGTGTTAGAGTGTTAGGTAATGAGAATCTTATATCAAAGTTTAATAGGAACCATAAATAAAAGTGCATAATATAATACTTCTGCACTCTTACATTTTCCTTAAATTAAATCCTTCAAGCCATCAACCAAATCAAGCTTTTCCCACGGAAACCCGCCATCAGCATCAGGTGTGCGGCCAAAATGGCCATAAGCTGCGGTGCGCTTATATATCGGGTTATTAAGCTTCAAATGGTTCCTGATTCCACGTGGGGAAAGGCTCATTAACTCACGCAAGCGTTTTTCTAGCGCCAATTCATCAACCAGGCCGGTTCCGGCAGTGTTTACATAAAAAGAAATAGGGTCAGTAACACCTATCGCATAAGCGATTTGTATAGTGCATTTTTCCGCAAGCCCGGCTGCAACCACGTTTTTCGCTAGGTAACGCGCGGCATAGGCCGCAGAACGGTCTACTTTTGTGGGATCTTTACCGGAAAACGCACCGCCGCCATGTGGAGCTGCGCCGCCATAAGTATCTACGATTATTTTACGTCCGGTAAGTCCGGCATCACCATCAGGACCGCCAATTACAAATTTTCCAGTTGGGTTTATAAGAAAATGCTCCTCATCACACATCCAACCTTCTGGAAGTACTTTTAAAACATGCTCACGCACTATTTCGCGTATTGCTGCTTGCTGCGTTCCTTCGGTATGCTGCGTAGAAACAAGCACCGCTGCCGCCTTTACTGGTTTGCCGTTTTTATATAATAACGTAACCTGGCTTTTGGCATCAGGCCCCAGGTTTTTCGCACTGCCCGAATGCCTGGCATCCGCAAGGCGCTTTAATATCTGGTGTGAATAATGGATTGGCGCAGGCATGAATACATCGGTTTCCGAGCAGGCATAGCCGAACATCAAGCCTTGGTCGCCCGCACCTTCATCTTTAGCGCCACTTGCATCAACACCTTGGGCAATATCCGCTGATTGTTCATGCAGTAAATTTTCTATTTTTACATTCTGCCAATGGAAACCGCCTTGCTCATAACCGATTTCCTTGATAGTGCTGCGAACAATTTCTTCAATTTCACTATGGCTTATATCTGGCCCACGCACCTCACCTGCAATAACAACGCGGTTGGTGGTTACCAATGTTTCAATAGCGCACCTTGCTTCTGGCGCGCATGCTATATAAGCATCAACTATCGCGTCTGATATCTGGTCGCAAACCTTATCAGGATGCCCTTCTGAAACTGATTCACTGGTGAATACATATTCAGATTTTCCGTGCAAAGCAGTAGGATTGATATTTTTCACAGATTCCCTTGTTAAAACCATTGATGCACTCACTTTATTACCTCAAAAAAATTTGTGTAACCATCACAACCTTTAGTAAGTTTTAGATACACTTTAGGGAGTATATTGGCAAGGTAAAGTTTAATATGTTGGAATTTACGCGAAATCTATTGTAAAGACCTCTGCATAAGGGGCTTTTGCAGGCAATGTAAGTTCTGAAGTTTTCAGGCCTTTACTTCAAAAATAGCATCAACCTCAATGGTGGTGTTAGAAGGTAAGCTATTTGAACTGGAGCTGGTGCGCACATGCTTGCCTTTTTCACCAAATACTTCAACCATTAAATCTGAAACGCCATTAGCAACTGTTGCATGGGCAGTAAAATCATCGGTGGAATTTACAAAAACATTTATTTTTACGCAGCGTTTTACTTTTTCTAAATCACCATTGCAGGCGGTTTTGATTTGTAAAAGAATATTTAATCCACATAAACGCGCAGCTTTTTGCGCTTCTTCAATTGTATATTCCTTGCCAACCTTGCCGGTATATTGCAAAACACCGTTCCATTTGCAGGTTTGCCCGGCAGTAAATACAATATTGCCCACCTGCACATACGGCACATAATTAGCGGCTGGGTTGTTTACACCTGGTAGTTCTATATTTAGCTCTTTTAGGCGGTCTTCGATTGTTTGGGGCATTTTGTATGTTCTCTAATATCTCA